>CALCXL010000462.1 GCA_937907595.1 uncultured Pseudomonadota bacterium | reverse complement strand
GATTGCTCCTGCTCCTGCTGCTCGCCCTTCCGCTCTTCGCGGTCGCGCCGACGTCTGCGTTCGCCCAGGACGACGACGACGACGAGGTCGATGATGACGACGACGAGGTCGAAGTCGACGAACCTGAGGAGGGGGACGGGGACGAAGACGACGAAGACGACGAAGACGACGTCATCGAGCGCGACGACCCCCGGCCCAGCGGCGAACGGGCCACGCGCAAGCGCAAGCGCCCCTCCCGCGAGGTCGTCAAGGGCGCCTACGCCAAGGCGAACATGGGACTGGGCATCGCCCTGCCCCCGTTCAAGTCCTACACGTCGTCGACCTCCACCCAGGTGGACTTCAGCTTCGGCGTGGACGTGCTCGACCGGCTGGCGTTCACGCTGACCATCGAAGGCTCGTTCTTCAACATGGTCAGCAACGCGAACGGGCCGATCCGCAACCCCGACCGGTCCTTCTCCCCCTCGGTCGTGCAGGGTGACTACAACCTCATCGGCGGCACGGCTGCGGTGCGGTTCGGGCCGAACTTCGGCGGCAAGCGCGTCAAGCGGCTGCACCTGGCCATCCAGGTCGGCGGCGGCGTGGGCTACTCGCCCCTGCTGGTGGAAGAGACCAGCGTGTTGTTCCAGACGAACAACCTGGTGCTCCTGCAGGGCGGTCCGGTGGGCATCATCACCCCCGGCGTCGGCTTGGAGTACTACACGCGCCTGTCCCACTTCTCGCTGGGGCTGGACGTCGACTTCAACGTCGTCGTGGGCCGTGCCGGCGTTGTCCCCATGTGGGTCACGCCCTCGCTGTTCATCAAGTACACCTTCTGATCGGGGCCCTCGCGGCCTGCGACCTGGCGACGGGATTGCCGCTGCGGGCGCAGACATGCCCTGCGTCCCGCCGCGCTTTGGTGGCACGCTGTGCCGCGATCCTTCTTGCCCGCCAATCCGTCCCACAAGTAGGATTGCGCGCCCGCGTGACCACGCGGACCTGACCGAGCGCCGTGGAGCGCAGGCGGTCGCCGGGGTTCTTCCCCAGGAGAGATGCATGCGATCCATGTGGCGAGTCCCTGTCCTGCTTCTTGCGATCACCCTGGGCCTGGGCTGCGAGACCACGGGCGGCGGCGATCCTGGGGCGGCCTCCCTGACGGTGGACCCCACCTCCATCGACTTCGGCTACGTCGAGCCCCTGGCCTTCTCCGGGCAGCGGGAGATCCGGCTGACCAACGACGGCAGCAGCAACGTGCTGGTGCAGTCGATCCGCCTGACCGGCGACGGCGCGGACGCATTCCTGCTCTCCGGGCAGCCCGCGAGCTTGCCCGAAGGAGTCCGCTCGGGCGAGACGCTCACCCTCAAGGTCAGCTTCACGCCGCCTGGCACCGACGAGTACGGCGCGGATTTGGAGGTGACCACCGACTCGGACGATGAGCCGATCGTCATCGCCCTGGGTGGCTGCAGCACCGCAGAGGACTGCGTGGTCGACATCGCCGACGACGACGACGCGGCGGACGACGACGACGCGGCGGACGACGACGACGCGGCGGACGACGACGACGCGGCCGGCGGAGGGCAGATCAGCGTCAGCGTGGAGAGCGTGCACATGGGCACCGTCGCCCAGAACGGGAACCCGGTGAACGACGTCATCACGCTGAGCAACGTGGGCGACGGTCCCCTGACGGTCGACTCGGTGGAGGTCGCCGACGGCAGCTGGTTCACGGTGCAGGGCTACACGGGTGGGACCCTGCAGGCGGGCAGCTCGCCTGTGAACTTGCAGGTGAGCTTCGCCCCCTCGGGTGCGCCCATCGGCCTCCTCGAGGACACCCTGGTCATCGAGTCCGACAGCGCGACGGACTCCACCTTGGAGATCCCCCTCTCGGTCAACGTGGACCAGGCCTGCCCGCCGCCCTGCAGCGGGGAGCTCTTCGTGCACGGCGCGGTCGAGGTCAACGTGCTGCTCGGCAACGCCATGTACGTGGCCGTCGGCGCCGGGAGCCCCACCGTCACCATCGAGAACGTCGGCGCGGGTCCCCTGAGCCTCGGCGCGGTCACGGAGGGCGGGACCATCTGCCCGGACCAGCCCGGCGCTGCCTATGTCGCGGGCGCGCCCACCAGCCTCGATCCGGGAGAGACCGCCGATCTCCAGCTCAGCATCTCGGGCGAGACGGCGGAGGTCATCAACTTCGGCGGCGTCTACGCCTTCACCTTCGGCACCGTGCCCAAGGCCGATCTGCTGACCTGGGGCCTGTCCAACTGCAGCCCGATCTGAGCCTGCGGCGCCGCTGATGGGTCCACCGGCTCAGCAGAACGGACCTGGGCACGCGCAGAGCACCGGCGAGCCTTGACGGCACGCCCCCAGTCCTTACAATGCGCCGGCTGAATCACCGGCATACGCTTCCGCTGGCCCGACCCCACGTCGCAGAGCCATGAAGCAGGAGAAGACCATGGCTGCGAGCATCGGAATCCTCGGCACCAAGATCGGCATGACGCAGCTCTTCGACAGCGAAGAGCGCAAGGTCATCCCGGTCACCGTCATCCACGCGGAGCCCAACGTCGTCCTGCGGAACTTCACGCAGAAGGCCAACGGCTACAGCTCGATCCAGGTCGGCTACGGCGACAAGACCGCCAACCGCACCAACCGCCCCGACGGCGGTCAGTTCGCAGCGGCCGCCCGTGTTTCGGGCACCGACATCGGCCCCAAGAAGGTGATCAAGGAGTTCCGGCTGGAGTCCGATCCCGGCGCCGACCTCG
>CALCXL010000461.1 GCA_937907595.1 uncultured Pseudomonadota bacterium | reverse complement strand
CTACCACGCCTACATGGGCGACTCGATGCTGGCCCTGGGCCGCACCGACGAGGCGGTCGGCGCCTACGAGAAGGCGCTGTCCTACGGATCGGACACGGCCTGGGCCCACACCCGGCTGGCCGAGGCCCTCGCCCGGGGCGGAGACTCCGACGCGGCCCGCAAGCAGATCGCCGAGGCGATCGAGCTGGACGAGCGGGCGGTGGCGCCACGGCAGCAGGCCTTCCAGCTCAACCTGTAGACCGGATGGGCCCGCGGCTCGAACTGCGCCGCGCGCTGCTGGTACAGTCCCGCCTCTTCGGCTTTGGGAGGCTCCCTCATGCGGGTCCTGGTCCTCGGCGGCGGCGGTCGCGAACACGCTCTGTGCTGGAAGATCGCCCAGTCGCCTGACTGCGAGGCCCTCTTCTGCGCGCCCGGAAACGCCGGCACCGCCCAGCTCGCCACCCCCTTGACGCTGGATCTCCTCGATCACGCCGCCGTGGCCGCTGCGTGCGGCACCCACGGGATCGATCTGGTCGTGATCGGCCCCGAGGCGCCGCTGGTCGATGGGCTGGCCGACTCCCTGCGAAGAAGGGGCGTCGCCGTCTTCGGCCCCTCGGCCGCTGCGGCGCGGCTGGAGGGCAGCAAGGCCTTCGCCAACGCCTTCATGGCGCGGCACGGCGTGCCCACGGCGCGCTCCTGGGACTTCACCGACGGCGCCGCCTTGCGCGCGCACCTGCAGACCTGCCCCATCCCGGTCGTGATCAAGGCCGACGGTCTGGCGGCCGGCAAGGGGGTGGTGGTGGCCACGGACCGGGCGATGGCGCTGGAAGCCGCCCGGGCGATGACCGAGGAGCGGCGCTTCGGGGCTGCGGCCGACGTGGTGGTGGTGGAGGAGTTCCTGCCCGGGGAGGAGGCGTCGGTCTTCGCCCTGGTCGACGACGACGGCGTGGTGCTCCTGCAGCCCTTGCAGGATCACAAGCGCCGCTTCGACGGGGACGAGGGCCCGAACACCGGCGGCATGGGCGCCTACACCCCGGTGCCGGCCCTGGACGCCGCGCTGCTCGCGCGGGTGCGTGAGACGATCATCGAGCCCATGGCCCGGGGGCTGGCCCAGGAGGGGATGTGTTACCGCGGGGTGCTGTACGCGGGGCTGATGCTCACGCCGGACGGCCCGAAGGTGGTCGAGTTCAACGTGCGCTTCGGCGACCCCGAGTGCCAGCCCCTGCTCATGGCCCTGCAGAGCGATCTGCTCCCCCTGCTGACCGCAACGGCGCGCTCGGAGCTGGCGTCGGCCGCGGCGCCGGTGTTCGTGCCCGGCGCCGCGCTGTGCGTGGTGCTGGTGGCGGAGGGCTACCCGGGCTCCTACCCCCGCGGGCGGGAGATCCGGGGCCTGGACACGGTCCAGGGGGACGACGTGGTCGTCTTTCACGCAGGCACCCGATCCGGCCCCGACGGGCAGGTGCTCACCAGCGGCGGGCGCGTGCTCGGCGTGACCGCTCGGGGCGACGATGTTGCGGCGGCGCAGGCACGGGCCTACGTCGCCATCGACACCCTCCACTTTGACGGCATGGGGTTCCGGCGCGACATCGCGTCGCGGGCCCTGGCGCGGGAGTAGAACATGGAAGCGACTGTCTCGATCCTGATGGGCAGCATCTCCGATCGCCCGGTGATGCAGGCCTGCGCCGACCGGCTCGACGCCCTGGGCATCGGCTACGAGTGGCGGGTGCTCTCGGCCCACCGCACCCCCACCGAGACCCACAGCTGGGTGAGCGGAGCCCGGGAGCGGGGCATCCGCGTGATGATCTGCGCCGCGGGCATGGCCGCCCATCTGGCCGGAGCCGTCGCCGCAGCCACCACGCTGCCGGTGATCGGGGTGCCCATCGCCTCCAGCTTCGACGGCATGGACGCGCTGCTGGCCACGGTGCAGATGCCGCCGGGCATCCCCGTGGCGACGGTGGCCGTGGGCAAGGCCGGCGCGAAGAACGCGGCGGTGCTGGCGGCCCAGATCCTCGCCTTGTCGGACCCCGGCGTCTCCGAGCGGCTCGAGGCCGATCGGGTGGCCATGCGGGAGGCCGTCCTGGCGGCCGACGCGGAGCTGCAGCGGCGATGAGCCCGGTCCTCCCCCTGGAGGAGGGCATCGACGCCGCCGTGGCCGTGCTCCGGGCGGGCGGGCTGGTCATCCACCCCACGGAGACCGTCTACGGGATCGGCTGCGCGCTGTCGGCGGGGGAGGCGGGCTTGCGCCGGCTGCGCGCCGCGAAGGGCTCGGCCGACGACCGCCCGTACCTGCTGGTGGCCGCGAACGAAGCCCAGGCCTTCGCGCTCTGGCGGCGGGTGTCCTCCACCGCCGCTGCCCTGGCGCAAGCCCACTGGCCCGGCGCCCTCAGCCTGATCGGTCCAGCCGCCGCGGGCCTGCCGCCGGGGCTCTGCGGGCCGGGCGATCCCCCGAGCCTGGGCGTGCGCGTGCCGGGGCACCCGGGCTTGCGGCGGCTCCTGGAGGCCCTGGGGGAGCCGATGGTGTCGACGTCGGCCAACCCCGCCGGGCAGCCGGCGCCGCGCTCCCGGCCCTCGGACGACCTGGGGGCCGATCTCCTCCTGGACGGCGGCGAGTGCCCCGGAGGCCGCCCCTCGACGATCCTCTCCCTGATGACGGATCCCCCGCAGGTGCTCCGCGCGGGCCCGGTGCCCTGGCCGCCCCCGCGCTGACCGCCGCCGGAGAGTTGCCCCCGGCTGTCGGGTTTGCCGGCCGATCGTCTTGCGTCGCCGGGGCCCCGCCCCGACAATCCCCGCCCCGCTCTGCGGGCCCGGAAGGAAGCGCCATGTTCGACGACGTCCCCTACGATCACGCCGCCATCGAGGCGAAGTGGCAGGCCCGCTGGGCCGAGCGCGGCACCTTCCGCGTCCCCGCCTCCTCGGACCGCCCGCCCTACTACATGCTGGAGATGTTCCCGTACCCCTCGGGCAAGCTGCACATGGGGCACGTCCGCAACTACTCCATCGGCGACGTCGTGGCCCGCGTCAAGCGCGCCCGCGGCTTCGACGTGCTGCACCCCATGGGCTGGGACGCCTTCGGCCTGCCGGCGGAGCAGGCCGCCATCAAGCACGGCACCCACCCCGCGAAGTGGACGCGCTCCAACATCGAGTTCATGCGCGAGCAGCTCAAGTCCCTGGGCCTGTCCTACGACTGGGACCGGGAGCTGGCCACCTGCGACCCCGATTACTACCGCTGGGAGCAGCTGGTCTTCACGCGGCTGCTGAAGTCCGGCCTGGCCTACAAGAAGACGGCGCTGGTGAACTGGTCGGAGACCTCGGGTGTACTGGCCAACGAGCAGGTCGTCGACGGCAAGGACTGGCGCACCGGCGAGCCCGTGGTCCAGAAGGAGCTGGCGCAGTGGTACCTGCGCATCACCGACTACGCCCAGGAGCTGCTGGACGACCTGGCCACCCTGGACGGCTGGCCCCACGCGGTGAAGTCCCAGCAGGAGGCCTGGATCGGCCGCAGCGTCGGGGCGGAGATCCACTTCCAGGTCGAGGGCGTGGACACCGACGGCCCCCTGGTCGTGTTCACCACCCGCCCGGACACGCTGCACGGCTGCACCTTCCTGTCCCTGGCCGCCGAGCACCCCTGGACCCGCACGCTGGCTGCGGGCACCGATCAGGAGGCCGCCGTCTCCGCCTTCGTCGACCGCATGGGCACGACGGAGCGGGCCGAGCGCATGGACGACGCCACGGAGAAGCAGGGCGTCTTCCTGGGCCGCCACGCCATCAACCCCGTCAACGGGCGGCGGGTGCCGATCTACACCGCCAACTTCGTCCTGGCCGACTACGGCACGGGCGCGGTGATGGCGGTGCCCGCGCACGATCAGCGCGACTTCGAGTTCGCCACCAAGTACGGCATCGACAAGGTCGTCGTGATCCAGCCCGAGGGCGAGGCCCTGGACGCCGCGACCCTGAGCGCGGCCTGGACCGGCGAGGGCCTCATGGTGGGCTCGGGGCGCCACGACGGCACGCCGAACGTGGACGGCAAGCAGGCGGTCATCGACGAGCTGGTCGAGCTGGGCGCCGGCGCGGCCTCCATCAACTTCCGGCTGCGCGACTGGCTGGTGAGCCGCCAGCGCTACTGGGGCTGCCCGGTGCCGGTCATCTACTGCGATGCCTGCGGCACCCTGCCCGTGCCCGAGGAGGACCTGCCCGTCACGCTGCCCGAGGACGTGGACTTCGACGTCGCCGACCCCCGCTCGCCCCTGGCGCGCACGGAGTCCTTCGTGAACACCACCTGCCCCTCCTGCGGGGCGGCGGCGAAGCGCGACACGGACACGTTCGACACCTTCATGGAGTCGTCCTGGTACTTCCTGCGCTACTGCAGCCCCGAGTACCTGGGCGGGCCGGTGGACCCCGCGGCGGCGGCGCGCTTCCTGCCGGTGTCCCAGTACATCGGCGGAATCGAGCACGCGGTCATGCACCTGC
>CALCXL010000460.1 GCA_937907595.1 uncultured Pseudomonadota bacterium | reverse complement strand
CGCTGGTGGTGGTGGACGAGTCCGTCCTGAGCCTCACCGGCTACCAGATGCCCGATCCCCTGGCCATCTACTACGCCATGCGGGGGCCGGGCGCCCGCGACCACCACCTGCGCGCCCAGCTGCTCCTGGCCGAGCCGACCGCCCCCGAGACAGGCGACGCGAGCCCCCGGGACGACGACGACGAGCGCCGGGTCCTCAAGCGCTCGTCGCGCAGCCGATCGTTGGAGGGTGCGTCGGCCGGCGGCGCCCCCCCGCCTTCGCCCGCGGCGATGATGGAGAGCGCCGAGGCTCCCTCGGAGGGCGACTTCGCTTTCGACGGCCAGGGCGAGGACGGTGCGGAGGCCCCAGCGGGCGGCATGATCGCCCTGCGCAGCAACTTCGAGGCGCTTGCCGCCTTCGAGCCGTCGGTGCGCACCAACAAGTCCGGCAAGGCCGTGGTCGACCTCACCCTGCCCGACTCCCTGACCCGCTACCGCGTGATGGCGGTGGCCGTGCAGGGCGCCGACCGCTTCGGCCGGGGGGAGGCCAGCATCACCGCGCGCAAGCCGCTGATGGTCCGCCCCTCCCCGCCCCGCTTCCTCAACTTCGGCGACGCCTTCGAGCTCCCGGTGGTCGTGCAGAACCAGACCGATCTGCCCATGACCGTCGACGTCGCCCTGCGCAGCATCGGCTTCGTGCCCACGGCCGGATCGGGGCGGCGCGTCACGGTGCCCGCCAACGACCGGGTCGAGGTGCGCTTCCCCGCCGCCACGCGCCGGGCGGGCACCGGGCGCTGGCAGGTGGTGGCCGGGGCCTCGCAGGGCAAGGTCCGAATGCACGACGCCGCCACGGGCGAGCTCCCGATCTGGACCCCCGCCACCACGGAGGCCTTCGCCACCTACGGCACCCTGGACGAGGGCGCGATCAAGCAGCCCATCGCCTCCCCCCAGGACGTGTGGCCGCAGTTCGGCGGCCTGGAGATCACCACCTCCTCCACCGCGCTGCAGGCCCTGACCGACGCCGTCCTCCAGCTCAACCGGTACCCCTACTCCTGCAGCGAGCAGATCAGCTCCCGCCTGCTGGCCATCGCCGCCCTGCGCGACGTGCTGGCCGCCTTCGACGCCGACGGCCTGCCCGACAAGCCCGCCCTGGAGGCCCAGGTCGACCGCGACATCGCCCTGCTGGTCTCCCGTCAGCGCCCCGACGGCGGCTTTGGGCTGTGGAAGAAGCACGAGCGCTGGATGTGGCCCTACGTCACGCTCCACGTCATGCACGCCCTGGTCCGGGCCGAGCAGAAGGGCTTCACCGTGCCGCCGGCCACCATGCAGGCCGGCCTGCGCTGGCTCAAGCAGGTGGAGCGGCACATCCCCTCCACCTACGGGCCGGGGGCACGTCGAGCGATCCGGGCCTACGCGCTGTTCGTCCAGGACCTGCAGGGCACACCGGACGCGAAGAAGGCCAAGGCGCTGCTGGCGGAGACCTCCCTGGAGGATCTGGGACTGGAGATCCAGGGCTGGCTGCTGCCGACCCTGCACGGCGCCGGGGCCACGGACGAGGTGGACGCGATCGTGCGGCACTGGGGCAACCGGGTGGCGGAGACCGCGAGCGGCGCCACCTTCGTGACGTCCTACGGCGAGGGCGATTACCTGCTGATGCACAGCCGGCGACGCACCGACGGCATCCTGCTCGACGCCCTCATCCGCACCCGCCCCGACAGCGATCTGGTGCCCAAGGTCGTGCACGCGCTGCTCGCCCACCGGGTGCGCGGCGCCTGGGGCAGCACCCAGGACAACGCGTGGGTGCTGCTGGCCCTGGACCACTACTTCCGGGTCTACGAAGCGGTGACCCCCGACTTCGTGGCCCGCGCGTGGCTCGGGGAAGGCTTCGCGGGCGAGCACCAATTCAGAGGCCGCACCACCGAGCGCGCGCGCATCGACGTGCCCATGGCCTGGCTGGTGGAGGGCGACGGCGCCCAGGATCTGGTGCTGGCGAAGGAGGGCGCGGGCCGCCTCTACTACCGCCTGGGCCTCAAGTACGCGCCGAAGGACCTGGACCTGGAGCCCGCCGACCGCGGGTTCGTGGTGGAGCGCCGCTACGAGGGGGTCGACGCGGCCGAGGACGTGAGCCGCGACGACGACGGGGTCTGGCGCATCGCCGCGGGGGCCCGGGTCCGGGTCCGGGTGACGATGGTGGCCGACGCCCGACGGCACCACGTCGCCCTCATCGATCCCCTGCCCGCCGGCCTGGAGGCGATCAACCCCGAGCTGGCCACCACCGGCGACCTGCCCCGGGACCCGCAGGCCAGCACCCAGGGCGCGCCCTGGCGCTGGTGGTGGGGGCCCTGGTACGAGCACGACAACCTGCGCGACGAGCGCGCCGAGGCCTTCACCAGCCTGCTGTACGCCGGGGTCTACGAGTACAGCTACCTGGCCCGGGCCACGACCCCAGGCGACTTCGTGGTGCCGCCGCCCCGCGCCGAGGAGATGTACGAGCCGGAGACGTTCGGACGCGGCGCCACAGCGCGCGTGCACATCGAGTAGGCGGGGTCTGGCTGGTTCTGAGCTGCGAGGCCCGCGGCCGCTGGCATACTCCGGGGGTGCGCGCCCTCCTCCTGCTGATCCTCCTGGCCGCCTGCCCCCAGACCGGGCAGGACTTCCCGCGCGACGACGACGACTCCGCGGCGGCGAACGACGACGACGCTGTGGACGACGACGACGACG
>CALCXL010000459.1 GCA_937907595.1 uncultured Pseudomonadota bacterium | reverse complement strand
AAGTGCCTGAAGGCGGAGCCCGGGCGCGGCCTGTGCCAGGCCCTGGTGGCGGAGGTCTGGACCCGCGACAACCGCGTCGACCAGGCCATCGACCTGCTGGGCGAGGTCGTCTCAGAGCACCCCACCGAGCCCCAGGCCGCCTCCATGCTCTCCTTCGCGCTCTTCTCGGCCCAGCGGTTCGAGGACGCGGACACGGCCTCGGCGCGGGGTCTGGCGTTGGACCCCCAGGACACCCAGCTGCTCAACATCCGCCAGATGGTCCTGCTCCGCCTGGGCCGCTACGACGCCATGATCGACCTGCTGCAGGCCGCGCGGGCCCGGTCCCCCCTGCCCGAGTACGACTGCCTGGAGGCGAGCGTGCGTCTGCAGATGGAGCAGACCGACCGCGCCCGCGCCCTGGTCACATCCTGCCGCGCGGCGAAGGACTCGATGCTCATCGCCCAGGCGGAGACGGCCTTCACGATGGCGACGGGCGAGGCCACGGCCGGCTCCCAGGCGCTGGTGGGCCTGCTGGACGAGGAGGATCGACCGCTCACCCGCGCGACCGAGGCCTACAACGCCCAGGACTTCGGCGCCGCCGAGCAGCTGGCCACCAAGGCGATCGCCACGGAGGGCAACGAACGGGCCGGTCACGTCCTGCGCGCCCTGGCCCGCTACGAGCTCGGCAAGACGCAGGCCGCCCTGGGGGACATCGACGCCGCCCTGGGCACGGGCACCTGGATCGACGTGCACCGCTCGGGCGTGGTGACCGGCATCCTCACGAAGCGCGCCGAAGAGGCCCTGCAGAGTCAGCTGGCGCGGGCCGGCTCCGTGCGCGTGCTCCTGCTGACCAGCGCCGGCCGACTGGAGGCCGCCCGCTCAGCCCTGGTGGAGGCCCGTGAGGCCTTCGGCGAGTCCCCCCGCCTCCAGGGCGCCCAGGCCCTCCTCCTGATCGCCGAAGGGGAGCCGGCCGCGGCCTGGGTCCAAGCGACCGCCGCGCTCGCCGCCGACCCCAGCGACGCCAACGCCAACAACGCCGCCTCCGTCCTGTCCATCGATCACCCCGGCGCCTCCACCGCCGAGCAGCGGGCGATCGTCGTCGCCCACGGGTCGATCACCACCCGCTTCAACCTGGCCGCGGGCCTCAGCAACACCCGCGACCCCGCCGGCTGCGGTGAGGTGCTGACCCCCCTGGTCGGCGCCGAGGACACCGTTGAGCAGCGCAGCGGCGACGACCGCGCAGCCACCAACGAGCTCCGCGTGCTGCAGCACCGCATCAACACCCTGGCCCACGCCTGCGCCGCCGGCGTGCAGGACCTGGAGGGGGCGCTCGCCTTGTGGCCGCTGCTGGGCGATCCCACGGCCATCCCGGCCGCGAACGTCGTGAACCACGGCGTGGTGCTGCTCAACGGCGGCCGCGCCGCAGCCGCCTGGGAGGCCATCGAATCCAGCCAGGTCCTCTCCCGGGCCGAGGGACCCCTGCTGCACAACGCCCTGAGCGTGGCGGTGGGAGCGGCCCTGCGCGTGGAGCGGTGGGACGACGTGAAGACCCTCTGCGCCCGCCCGGACACGCCGCCCCAGTCCCGGCTCTCCGGCGCCACCGCCCTGGGCACCGCCGGCCAGAAGGCCGCGGCCCTGACCATCCTCAAGGGCACCTGCAAGGAGCTGAGCGGCGAAGCCCGGAGCGTCTGCGTCAACAACACCAAGGCGTTCTCGCAGTAGGCGTCGATCCTCGGCCGATCAGCCCTCCTCGTCCTCCGTCGACGACGGCCGCAGCGCCCGCGCGACCTCCTTGATCCAGACCGCGGCGCGGAACACGCTCAGGCCGATCAGCGACCAGCCGAACACCGGCGAGCTCTCCCGCATCGTCAGGCCGAAGAAGCCGAAGGCCCCCACCGTGAACAGGCCCAACGCCAGCCGGAGGGGAGAGGGAAGACCTGATACAGTCGCGCGCATGCTCAGCGTCTCCGTTGTCATGGCCGCGTGGAACGAAGAGGAGAACGTGGCCGTGTGCATGAGGGAGGCCCTGGCCTTCCTGCGCGACGCCACGTCGGACTACGAGCTCATCCTCGTCGACGACGGCAGCAGCGACGATACCGCGGGGGCCGCCCGCGTGGTGATGGCGGAGGACCCCGAGCACGTCCGGGTGATCTCCTACTCGCCCAACCGCGGCATCGGCGGCGCCCTCAAGACCGGCTACGCCGTCGCCAGCAAGGACTGGGTGACCTGGCTCCCCTCGGACGGCCAGGTGCCCCCCGAGGGCCTGCAGAACCTCTTCGACATCGTGGAGGCGGACCCGGAGATCCGCGTGGTCACCTGCACCTTCCCCCACCGCTTCGAGGAGGCCGACTCCCTGCTGCGCAAGGTGCTGAGCCGCGGCCTGCGCGCCTTCATGTGGACCGCCACGGGCGTCAGCCGGGAGATGGACGGCATCTCCCTGTTCCCCCGCGAGTTCCTGCGCGCCGTGCCCATGAAGAGCGAGACGTTCTTCCTCAACCTGGAGCTGCCCATCCGCGCCATCCGCGCCGGCCTCAAGCCCGGGGCGGCCACCATGCACATCCGCCCGCGCATGTCGGGCCAGAGCAAGGTGCTCAACGTCAAGCGCATCCGCCTGGTGGCCCAGGAGACGCTGCGCCTGGGCAAGGAGCTCCGCCTTGGCTGAGCCAAAAGCCAGCAACCTCACCTGGCACGGCGGCCACGTCGACGCCGAGCGCCGCGCCGCCCTGCTGGGCCACCGGGCGGCGTGCCTGTGGTTCACGGGGCTGTCCGGCTCGGGCAAGTCCACCCTGAGCACCGCCGTGGAGGCGGCCCTGGTGGCGCGCGGGGTGCAGGCCTACGTGCTCGACGGCGACAACGTGCGCATGGGCCTCAACTCCGATCTGGGCTTCGCGCCGGCCGACCGGGCGGAGAACATCCGCCGCATCGGGGAGGTCGCGCGGCTCTTCGTGGACTCCGGGGCGGTCGTGCTGACGGCCTTCATCAGCCCCTACCGCGCCGATCGCGCCGCCGCCCGCGCCCTGCTCCCCGACCGCTTCGTGGAGGTGTTCGTCGATCCGGGGCTCGCCGTGGCCGAGGCCCGGGACCCCAAGGGCCTCTACAAGCGGGCCCGCGCGGGGGAGATCCCCTCCTTCACCGGCGTCTCGGCCCCCTACGAGGCCCCCGAGCATCCGGAGCTCCGCGTGGACACCGGCGCCCTCTCCCTGGCCGAATCCGTCGACGCCGTGCTCGCCCACCTGCAGTCGCAGGGCATCATCCCCGCCCCATGAACCACCCCCTGGAGCGTCGCTGGTGGGCCTTCGCCCTGCTCGCCGCCGCGGTGGTGGGCTGGCTGACTCTGCACGAGGGCGCCCTGGCTCCCGCCGTGCGGGCCGTTGTCTGCGGGGTGGGCGCCGGCCTGCTGGTCGCCCGCGGGAGCCTCCCCCGGGCCAGCGTGCGCCGCGCCGTCGCCACCCTGCTCCTGGCCGCCTGGGCCGGCGGGATCATCGGGTGGATGGTCGCGCGCCCGGCCGATCGCCTGGCCACCCGCCACGAGGGCCGCGACTGGTCCTGGTACCACTACTACCTGGGCAGCAAGTACTTCGGCGAGCTGGGCTACACCGGCCTGTACGACCAGACCGTGGCCGTCGACGGGGAGAACGATCAGCTCTTCACGGGGCTCAAGGACATCCGCGATCTGAACACCTACCGGCGCGAGCCGATGAACTACCGGCAGCGGGTCCGCTCCGACGGCTGGGAGCACACCCGCTGGCGCGACTTCACGGCCGACGTCCTGCACTTCCAGCAGTCCTTCGACGAGCAGGGCTGGAAGCGGGTGCTCCGGGACCGGGGCTACAACGCCACGCCAGCCGGGCACTTCCTGTACTCCCAGGTCTCCCGCGTCCCCCTGGAGCGCCGGATCAAGGCCTTCGTGGGCTTCTTGGATCCGTTGCTGCTGCTGCTGGCGCTCTTCGCCGCCGGGCGGGTCTTCGGCGGCTTCAAGGCGACTCTGGCGGGGGCCTGGTTCCTCATCTTCTACGGCAACGAGTTCCACGTGTTCGGCGGCCCGCTGCTCTACGACTTCGCAGCCGCCACCATCGGCTTCGCGGCGGCGCTCAAGTCCGATCGCCCGCGGCTGGCCGGCGCGCTGTTGGGCTGGGCGGCCATGGGGCGGGTCTTCCCCGGCTTCCTGCTGCTGGGCCTGGTGGTCTGGGCCCTGGCACGCAAGCAGCGCGTCCTGCCCCTGCGCCTCCTGCAGGGCGTGGCCGCGGTCTGCGCCCTGGGGTTCGTGCTGGGCTGCACGTCGCCCCGCGGGGTCGCCGCATGGGGCGAGTGGACGGACAACATGCAGATGCACAGCCGGTTCCACCGCTTCGGCAACTCGCGCAT
>CALCXL010000458.1 GCA_937907595.1 uncultured Pseudomonadota bacterium | reverse complement strand
CCACGATGCCCAGGCTCAGCGTCCACGACGTGATGAGCCGGCGCCGGTTGGCGTGGAAGTAGCCCACGCAGAAGAGGGGCGCGAGGAGCAGGTGCAGGGGGCGCGGGTTCTGCGCCAGGTGCCAGCCCCGCGCGGCCACCCGGGGGGCCATGCGCAGCTGGAAGCCCCGGTAGCCCTCCGAGTAGAGCATGAAGACCAGCCAGAGCCCCGCGAACACCCACTGCCCGGGGCTTGGCTGCATCTCGAAGGCCGCCTGGACCTTCGGCGCCATGCGCGACACCCCCTTGATGAGCAGGAACTCCACGCCGCCCAGGCCCCAGAGCAGGATCAGCACCTGGCGGAGGTCAGGCTTCACAGCGGGCCTTCCAGTCGCCCCGGGTCGCCCAGGTCACCCCGTCCCGCGCGCGGGGCGGGGTGGCGTCGATGGCCCGATCGACGGGGAACCGGGCCCGGCCGCTGAGGTGGTTGGGTTCCATGCACTCCTCCTGCGGCGCATCGTAGAGCACCGGGCCGGCGGCGGGCCGGGACGTCATCGACCGCGCGGGGCCTCGCCAAGAAGCAGCGTTCGGTCGCGATGCTTCCGGGCCCCCGCTCAGCCGAGGAGCAGCCTCAGCAGCGCCATCACCAGCAGCACCGCCAGAACCGCGGCCACCGCCCTCCAGCGGTCGTTCGCGGCCACCGGCGGCGGCGACGGGTCCGGCAGATCCTGGGTCAGCTCCTCGATCTCCTGCGTGATCTGGGGCACCACCGTGGGCTGGTCCTCGGGAGACGCCGCCGCGACCGCGGCCCGGATCAGGGGCTGGGTGGCCGGGATCGCCAGCGCCGCGATCAAGTCCGGCGGGGGGCGCAGGCGATCGAGCTCGTTCTGGGCCTCCACCGACCGCCGAACGTGGCCGCGGCCGACGCTGGGCCGGTGCGCGCTCATGGCCTCGATGCGGTCGAACACGTCGCCAGCGATGCGGGGCCGCTGCTCCCGATCCTGGTGCAGCAGGTCGCGCATCAGCACCACGATCTCCTCCCGGAGCTGCTCTCCGGCCTGGCCGGGGTAGCGATCGCGCAGCCCGATCCGGAGGATCTCCTCGCGCTGCTCGAAGCGGACCTCACGCGCGGCCTCCACGGCCTCGCTGGGCACGGCGTGAGGCGGCACGTACGACTTGCCCGCAAACATCTCGAAGCCGATGGTGCCCAGGGAGTACAGATCCGAGCGCCGATCGACCTCCTCGCCGCGCAGCTGTTCGGGGCTCATGTAGTGCGGCGTGCCCACGATCAGCCCGGTGCGATCCGCGTCGGCCGAGCGCCGCTTTGCGTAGGCGATGCCGAAGTCCAGGATCTTGATCCGGCCCTCGTTGCTCACCACCACGTTCTCCGGCTTCAGGTCCCGGTGCACCAGCCCCACCCAGTTGCCGTCGCGATCGGTCAGGCGGTGGGCGAAGTGCAGGCCGTCGGCCACCTCCGACAGCACCTGCAGCGGGGCGTTGATGGGCAGGGGGTCGCCGGCCAGGTCGTGGGCGTGCAGCAGGCGCCGCAGGGTCTGGCCGCGCACCAGCTCCATCACCAGCATCCAGGTGTCGCCCAGGACCGCGTCGGAGATCTGCAGGAAGTGCCGGGCGGCGACCACATTGGGGTGCTGCACCTGGCTCAAGATGTTGGCCTCGTTGACCAGGGACGCGACCAGATCGGGGTTCATGCGGGCGCGATCGGCGTCCAGCACCTTGATCGCCACCTCCTGTGTGAAGCCCATGTCGCCGCGAAGGATGGCGCGGTACACGGATCCAAAGCCGCCGACCCCCAGGAGCTGGACGAACTCGTAGCCGGCGATGGTCCTGGGGAGCTGCACGGCCCCCCTATAAGGGCGCGCCCCTCCGAAGTAAACGCCCGTGCGCGGCATGCCCGACTGCAGCGTCGCAGCCATCATGCGCCACCTCCACGCCCAAGCGGGTGACGGCGACCCGATCCCCGACCCGTTTCCGGGCGCCCCACGACCCGGTCGTTGCAGAGACGTTGAGAGATCGCGGAGGACCCCACCCGACGCTTGGCCTCGCAGGCGCCCCGTGCTCCATGCGCCCGCGTTGGGGGCCCGCCCCCGGCCGAAAGGTGCCCGCCATGCTCCGCTCTCCCCTCGTGCTCGCCACGCTGCTCCTCCTCACCCCGCTGTCCGCCCAGGCGGCCATGACCCTGGAGGGGAACTTCGTGCGGGTGGGCTACGACGACGCCGGCCTGTGGAACCGGGCGGACACGGCCGAGGGCATGCAGGTGCGCGACGGCGCCGGCGCCTGGGTCGACGTCACGTACCCGCTGACCCCCTGGCAAGTGGTGAGCTTCGCCTTCACCCGCGACGGCACCGACCACCTCTACCTGGGCAGCACGGAGCTCCAGAGTCACGACTGGACCCTGGTGGCCGAGGAGGACCTGTCGGCCGGCGCCATGAACATCGCCCGCCACACCTGGCAGGCCGGCGCCCTGACCATCGTCAAGACCGAGTCCTGGCACGACACGTCCCGCAGCGTCGCCGTGCACTGGGTGGTCACCAACACCGCCTCCACCGCGGTCACCAACCTGCGCTTCATGCACGCCCACGACCCCGACCAGGACGTGGTGCAGTTCGGCGAGTACGACACGATCAACGACGCCGTCGACGTCCTGCCCGACGGGATCCTGGACTGGGCGGAGTCCGAGGGCGTCAGCAGCGGCTGGACCGCCGGCTACGGGCTCTGCGACGAGACCCGCCAGATCGCCGGCCACGCCCCCTGGGTCGGCGGCCCGGTGGAGAAGTGGTCCACGGACCCGGACACCCCGCTGTACGACATGAACCTGGCGGTGGACGACAGCTCCCTCAACCTGCGCGCGCAGGTGGGCACCCTGGCGGCCGGCGAGCAGTTCACCTTCGGCTTCGTCTTCGCCTGGAACACCACCTGGGACGGGGCGGAGGACGTCTACGCCGTCGATCGGGCCGACGCCTGCTCTGCCTGCGACGAGGACGGCGACGGGGTGGCGCCCGCGCTCTGCGGGGGCGACGACTGCGACGACGGGGACCCCGACACCTTCCCGGGGGCCTTCGACGCGCCGGGCGACGGCGTCGACGCGGACTGCGACGGCGTCGACCCCGCCCTGACCTTCTGCTTCCCGGACCAGGACGGCGACGGCTACGGCGCGGGCGCCTCCGTGGTCTCCGCCGACGACGACTGCGACGACGCGGGCGAGTCCGGCACCTCGGACGACTGCAACGACTTCGCGGCCGCCACCTTCCCCGGCGCCCCCGAGCTCTGCGACAGCGTGGACTCGGACTGCGACGGATCGCGGGTGGACGGCTTCGCGGACACCGACGGCGACGGCGACCCCGACTGCACGGACCCCGACGACGACAACGACGCCGTGTCCGACGCGGCCGACTGCGCGCCCCTGGACCCATCGATCAGCCCCCTGGCCTTCGACGTGCCCGGCGACGGCATCGACCAGGACTGCGACGGCTCCGACGCGTCGGACACGGAGTGCTTCATCGACGGCGACGGCGACGGCTACGGCAGCGGATCCACGGCCCTGTCGGCCGACGCGGACTGCGACGACCCCGGCGAGTCCCCGGTCTCCACGGACTGCGACGACGGGGAGCCCAGCGTGCACCCCAACGCGGTCGAGGCCTGCGACGACGTCGACAGCGACTGCGACGGCACCCTGCTCGACGGCTTCGACGACTGGGACATCGACGGCATCCCCGACTGCGTCGACCCGGACGACGACAACGACGGCGACCCCGACGCCAGCGACTGCGACGACAACGACCAGGACGTGCGCACGGGCGCCCCGGAGATCGCCAACGACGGCATCGACCAGGACTGCAACGGCGTGGACGCCACGGGCTGCTTCGCGGACAACGACGGCGACGGCTTCGGGGCCGGCGGGCTGGTGCTGGCCGGGGACGGGGACTGCGACGACGCGGGCGAGTCGGCGGCGGGCAACGACTGCGACGACGGCGACGACACGGTCTTCCCCGGCGCGGCCGAGTTCTGCGACGCCCTGGACAGCGACTGCGACGGCTCCCTGCTGGACGAGCTGCCCGATGTCAACGGCAACGGGATCCCCGACTGCCTGGACGGCGATCTGGACAGCGACGGCGACGGGCTGCCCGACGACCTGGAGCTGGAGGCCGACGGCGACGGCGACGGCGACCCGGACAACGACGTCGACGGCGACGGCCTGGACAACCACCTGGACCTGGACAGCGACGGCGACGGGATCTCCGACGCCGTGGAGGGGGCCGACGACCGCGACGGCGACGGCATCCCCAACTTCCTGGACCTGGACAGCGACGGCGACACGATCCCCGACTCGGTGGAGGGCACGGACGACCTGGACGGCGACGGCGAGGGCAACTGGCTGGACTGGGACAGCGACGGCGACGGGCTGGTCGACGGCATCGACGGCACCCAGGACACGGACGGGGACGGCACGCCCAACTTCCTGGACCTGGACAGCGACGGCGACGGCGCCAGCGATCGCAACGAGGGCGACGGCGACGTGGACGGGGACGGCACGCCCAACTGGATCGACCCCGACGACCAGGTGGTGGCCCCCGCCGACAGCGACGGCGACGGCCTCAGCGACGACGAGGAGGAGGATCTGGGCACGGACCCCGAGGACCCCGACTCCGACGACGACGGCCTGAGCGACGGCGACGAGGTGGACCTGGGCACCGATCCCCTGGACGACGACAGCGACGACGACGGGCTCAACGACGGCACGGAGGTCGCCGTGGGCTCGAACCCCCTGGACCCGGACACCGACGGCGACGGCATCGAGGACGGACCCGACGGCCTGGGCGACGAGGACGACGACGGCATCATCAACGTGCTGGACCCGCGCGAGCCCGGCGAGGGCGACGACGACGACGCGGCCCAGGACGACGACGACGGCGACCCGGTCGGCGCGCTCCTCCCCACCGGCGGCGCCTTCACCTGCAACAGCGGCGGCTCGGCGGGCGGGGCGTGGTGGGCGGTGCTCGCGGTGCTGCTGTTCCTCCGGCGGCGCCGGACGCTCGCGATCGCCGCCCCCCTGGCCCTCCTCCTCGTCGCGCTCATGGCGGCGCCCTCCCAGGCCGCGGAGCCCACCCCCGTCGGCACGCCGTCCATCGATCTGCAGCACTTCTCCCTCGCCGGCAGCTACCACGACTTCGTCGCCGTGCGCTCGGCCCGGCTCCTGCCCCGATTCCGCCCCGCCATCGACCTGGTCGCCAGCTACGCCCACCGCCCGCTGCAGATCAGCGAGGAGCGCAGCGGCAACCTGAGCCGCTACGGCGGGGGCGTCGACGGCCTGATCGCGGGCCACGCGCGCGTGGGCATGTCCTTCGGAACGGTCTTCGAGCTGGACCTGCAGATGCCGTTCCTGCAGCACAGCTTCGCGGGCGAGCTCTTCGAGGACCTGGGCAACGAGGGCTCCCTGGGCCTGGGCGACCTGTGGATCGAGGGCCGCTTCCTCCTGCTGCCCGAGAGCAAGGGCGTGGGCATCGAGCTCACCCCCTTCATCACCCTGCCCACCGGCTCCCAGGACCGCATGATGAGCTCGGGGGTGCCCACCTTCGGCGGCATCCTGGCGGTCAGCCGACGCTGGACGCCGGTGCACATCGCCGCGCACGTCGGCTACCAGTTCAAGCCGGGCAGCGCGGAGCTCAACGGGCTGTACAGCGCCGACGACCGCATCATGTACGGCGTCGGCGTCGGCGTGTCCC
>CALCXL010000457.1 GCA_937907595.1 uncultured Pseudomonadota bacterium | reverse complement strand
CCGCTCCGCGCCCCCTGCGCAGGCGCCCTCCGCGTCTGACCCCCGCCCCTCAACCTCCGCACCGCCCTCCCGCAGCGGACTGGAGCTGCCGCCGCGCGACCGGGGCGTGCGGCCCGAACCCGCCGTCGCCACGCGCCCCGCCGCCCCCCCCCGCGAGCCGGAGGAGGACGACGACGAGTACGACGACTTCCTGATGGGGGTGGACGATGGGGGCATCGGCGGCCGGGACCGCGCCGGCTGGCTGCTCATCGGCTTCGGCCTGCTCAGCGGGCTGCTGGGCATGGGCCTGATCCTCTACGTGTTCCTGCAGTAGGCCCGGGGGCGCCGCCGGGGCCCGATCAGCTCAGCGCTTGCGCAGCGTCGGCACCAGGCGGGCGGCTTCGATGGCGATGCTGCGGCTCATCTTGCTGTTGCCGGCGATGCGCTCGGTGAAGACGATGGGGAGCTCCTGCACGGACGCGCCCAGGCGCACCGCGCGCAGGGTCATCTCCACCTGGAAGGCGTAGCCGTCCGAGCGGATCGGCTCCTGCAGCACCCGCTCCAGCAGATCCGCCTGCCAGGCCTTGAAGCCGCCGGTGAGGTCCCGCTGAGGCAGCCCCAGCCAGAGCCGCGCGTAGAGGGTGCCGAAGCGGCTGAGGAGCTCCCGGTGCAGGGGCCAGCCGGCGGTGCCGCCTCCAGGCACGTAGCGCGAACCCAGGGCCAGATCCGACGTCGATGCGAGCAGCCGCGGCACGTCGCCCGGCGCGTGGCTCAGGTCGGCGTCCATCTGCACGATGCGGTCGACGCCCTGCTCCAGTCCCCAGCGGAAGCCGTCGACGTAGGCCGTGGCCAGCCCCTGCTTGCCGGCCCGCTCCAGGAGGTGCACGCCGCCCAGCTCCTCGTTCGCGGCGCGCACGCGGGCGGCGGTGCCGTCGGGGGAGCCGTCGTCCACCACCAGCACCTCGATGCCGGGCACGGCCAGGCGCAGGCCGTCGATGAGGGGGCGGACGTTGTCCACTTCGTTGTAGGTCGGCGTGACGACGAGCGTGCGCATGGGGGAACCCACCGGGGGGTGCTAGCTGGGTGTGGGCTCGTCGGCGTCGCGGGTGCGCAGGCGCCAGACCACCAGGAAGCCGACCACCAGCACGAAGGAGACGACGGTGGCGATGCGCGGGTGGATCTGCTCCACCTGCAGCGCCGGGCGGCTCAGCCCCAGCATCTCCTGCGCGCGGCCGATGGCCAGGGAGATGCGCCCCATGACCGTGTAGCCGAAGGACGCGCCGAAGCTCAGCATCAGCGTCAGCACGCCGAAGCGGCTGACCCAGGGCTTGAAGCGGGAGAAGGCCAGGAAGGGCGCCGCGGCGCAGAGACCCAGCAGCACGGCCACCAGCAAGCGCGCGCCGACGCCCGCGCCCTCCATCACCCCGCCGAGCATGGCGATGCCCACGCCCGTGATCACCACGAAGGCGCCCAGAGCCGCCTTGCCGCCGTGCCGCACCGCGGAGTCGGGCACCTTGCTGAAGTAGAAGTGGGCCAGACACGCGATGAGCCCCAGGACCAGCAGCAGGTCGGAGATCACGCCGGCGCCGTCGTTCTGCCAGCTCCACAGCCAGTTGGCGGTCCAGCTCTCCGCCAGGTTCGGCATGGTCTGGGCCACCTGCGTCATCAGGTTGGCGTTGGCCTCGCCCGTCAGCTTCACGCCCGCGTACGCCGCCACCATGAAGGCGATGGGGATCCGCGCGACCCACGCGTGCTTCTGCAGCGCCGTCGAGAAGCCGGCCACGCCCTTGAACAGCAGCATCAGCAGCATCACCAGCGGGATGATGCTCAGCAGCTTGCCGTCGGCCAGCTTGTCGATGAGGTTCGGCTTGAAGACGCCGTAGTACTGCTCGCACACGGAGATGCCGATCGACACCCCCAGGAACAGGTGCTCGGCCAGCTTGTAGACCGGGTTGTCCTCGTAGAGGAACGACAGGATGCACAGGGTCAGGAAGATGCTGACCCACGCTCCGACGATGTCGACCTGGCTGAGCTCAGTCATCGCTGCCCCGCTGCTTGGTCAGGAAGTAGGCGATGTTGCCCATGAGGATGAGCACGATGATGAACGCGTGGCCCAGGTTCAGCACGTTGATGGCCTGGGTGGCCAGCTTGCGGGTGCCCGGCGGCGGGTCCGAGGTCGCCCACACCAGCTTCTCGTACTGCGCCGAGCCGGGCATGCCCGCCGACAGCCCCGCGAGCTGCCCCGCCTTGAAGAAGGGGATGTAGTCCGGGCCGGACACCGCCGTCGTCGAGCTGATGATGCTCAGGTCGTACTGCCCCTGGATCTGCAGCACGTACTCGCGGGTGCCGGGGAAGCCGGCCGACACGTTGATGATGAGCGGGAAGTCCTTCGCCTGCTTGAACCCGCGCATCACCGGCAGGTCCTCAACCGGCGTGCCCTGGTAGTCCACGGGGAAGGTCTTGGGGATGTTCTCCCCGATGGCCTTGATGGCCAGCTCCTTGCCCGGCTTGTAGCCCAGGAAGACGTAGTCCTCGCCGTAGACCTTGCCGTGCGCGTCGGCGATCTCCCGCAGGATCGGCACCACGATCGGCGGCGCGAACTCCCACAGCGTGGCGGAGATGATCTTGATGTCCTTGCGGAACAGGTGGTCCAGGTTGGCGCGGAAGAAGGGCTCCAGCTCCGGGCGGGACGCGGGGTCGAAGTCGGCGGACAGGAACACGGTCGAGCCGGCGGGGAGGTCCTCGACCACCTGGTAGAGCGCTTGCACGCGCTGGTCGACCTTGAACTCGCAGGAGGCCGTGAAGATCAGCGGGATGAAGATCGACAGGGCCATGCCCACGAAGATCCACCGGCGATCCATCGTCTGGAAGCGCGTCAGGACGTCGAAGACGCTCATGTCAGTCGCCCCCGAGGTGGGAGCGCTCGAGCCCCAGGATCACGCGCAGTCCGGTCGCCACCGCGCCCAGCGCCGCGCCGATGAAGATCGACCGCCGAGCGGCGATGTTGGGCACGTCCATGATCCAGTTCATGAACTGGGGCAGGTAGTCGCCCACGATCGGCAGGCCCTCGCCCATGGGCACGCGGGCCAGCATCACGATGCAGGCGGCCACCAGCAGCACCGTCGCTTCCACGTTGCGCGCCCGGAAGGCCCGGAAGGCGGCCGACGCGATGTAGAAGGCCAGCAGCCCGAACATCGTGGCGTTCAGCGGCGTGAACACGAACTCGAAGAGCCACGCGTAGGCGCTGCCCTTGTCGTGCCGCCCCTGGCCGCCCACGAAGCCGATGATCAGCGTGACGAACAGCGCCACGATCATCGCCGCCTTGTAGCCCCAGTCCGGGTCCCTTCGCACCACCTTGGGCACGTTGACCTGCACCAGGTTCGTCAGGCCGAGGATGTACGCGCCGGCCGCGAGGATCAGCCCCCACTCCAGGAACTCGGCGGTCCACACGTGGTAGCGCCAGTGGGGGATGAAGTACTCGAGCACCATGAAGATGCCGACGAGGAACGTGATGACCAGCGGGAGCGTGGTGCGCATGGCTCAGCCACCCCCGATGGTGAAGAGGGACTGCACGAAGTCGGAGCCCAGGGTGATGGTGATGGTGCCGATGACGACGGCCCAGACGCAGACCACCTTGATCCAGTCCGAGGCCTTCAACGAGCTGACCAGGCGCGGGTCCCCCGACAGGTAGGCGGACACGGCGAAGAGCTCCTCGCCGATGAGCGTGTAGTCGCAGGCCGCGATGAAGAAGGGCAGCTGCGTCGCTTCGGCCGTGCCCGCGATCTGGATCGACTTGTTCACGAAGCCGGTCTCCGCGAGGATCAGCGACTCGGCGAAGAAGCGGCCCAGGTAGATGTTGGTGGCCGGCTTCTCCCGGTAGATGATCCCGTTGGTGCCGGCGCAGAAGGCGAACTGCTCGCTGCTGATGAAGCGCGTGTTCACGGGGTTGTACGCGTCGGGGAAGCCCGCCTGGTAGAAGCCAGCGCGCACGACCTCGTCGGCGACCTCCCGCACGATGGGCACGGCGCAGCTGACGATGATGTCCGTCTGGTATTCGGCGACCGTCTTGCTGACCTGGCCCAGGATCAGCATGGACGCGATGGTCTGGATGTCCTGGAGCTCGTCGATTCCGGGCACGTACAGCACCGGCTTGCCCATCTCCGTGGCGCGGCCGATGCCCTCCTCGATGGCGTCGATGCCGGGGATGCGGCGGATCTCGATCGTCTTGCCCTTGCGCGCCTGGTCCGTGAACCAGAGCATCAGCCCGCCGACCCCCAGGATCAGCGCCAGCAGGGCCAGGGAGCCGGGGTGGGTGCGGAGCCAGGAGGCGTGGGGGATCCCGGTCGCGGTGACCGTCTGGACGCTCATGGCCTGCAGGGTCTTCGCCCGGTCGACGTCGGTCTGGTCCTCCGGTCGATCCGGCGGAAGCTCCGGCAACACCACCAGCTGGTAGCGGTACTCCGCCGCGGGCGGCTGCACCCGGGGGTCCGTGGAGACCTTGTCCGAGTAGGTGGTCGACGTCAGCGGGATCGTCTCCGACACCACCGTCCAATCGCCCTCGCCGGCCTGCCGCAGCAACGCGAAGGCAAAGGCCTCGGGCATGTTGAACCACGACAGATCCAGGTTCAGCCCGTCGTTGTCCTCCGGTGTCTCCACCAGCAGCACGGGCCCGCGCACGGCCTCGACGCTCTCCGCCGACGCCAGCGAAGGCAGCAGCAGGG
>CALCXL010000456.1 GCA_937907595.1 uncultured Pseudomonadota bacterium | reverse complement strand
CCCGGCGTGATCAGCAGCCCCGTGGACGCGACGGGGGTGGCCGGCGCCCTGCTCGACTTCGCCGGGCTCGATCGTGACGGGACCCCCACCCTGCCGACCGCCGAGGAGGCCACGGTCCTGCACGCGCGCCCCACCCTGTACGGCCTGCAGCAGCGCAGCGTCGAGGCGGAGGGCTGGAAGTACGTCGTGCGGCACCTGCACAACGGACGCCCCCACCGGCGCGCCCACTCGGGCCCGGTGCACCGGCTCTACGACCTGTCCGCGGACCCGCGGGAGAAGGCAGATCGCATGAAGGCCGCTCCCGAGCGCGCGCGGTCGATGCATCGCCAGCTGGTGGATCAGGCCGTCTCCGGCTTCCCCGGCGCCTGGTTCGCCTGGGTGGGCCCCGGGGAGGCGCCGGTGACGATCGAGTGGACGATGCAGGGCGGCGACGGCTGGAAAGCCGAGGTCACGGACCTGCCCTGGCCGACCGAGTTCGGGGATCCCCTGAAGGCGCCCCTGGGCGTCGAGCGGAAGATCGAGGACGCGGGCGCGACCGTGACCCTCACCGTGGCTCATCGCCCCACGCTGATCCTCCTGGAGGCGGCGCGAGCGGAGGGTGCGGTCACGGTGACCGTCGACGGCGCCCCGGTCGCGCTGGGGATCGAGCCCACGGAGCTTCAGCAGCTGGGCGGCTGGCTGGATGCGATGGACGCCGGACTGGTGCTCGGCCGCCTGGCAGGGGCGGCCCGGGGCGGGGAGGAGGGCGGACCCGACGAGGGCGACCTGGAGGCCCTGCGCGCCCTCGGCTACATGGACTGACAGGTTCGACGGGAACAAGGCGGCGCAGCGAGGGCGGGGAGACCGAGCGGTGGCTTGCTGCCTGGAGCGTGGCGTGGTGAACCACGCGAGCGCTCAGGCGGCGGGCCAGCGCGAAGGGATCGTCGTCCGCAGCCGCCGTTCGTTGTTTCCGTCGAGCCTGTGAGCGGTGCGGTGGCCGACTGCAGCCGGCTCGCTCAGTCCCGCAGCGTCTCCAACGCCCCGTAGGCGCTGAGCTCCACCACGAAGCGCGCTCCCTTGAGCACGGATCCGCTCTCCACCCGGACGCGGCCGCCGTGCACGGACACGATGCGCTGGACGATGGCCAGGCCCGCCCCCACGCCGTCGCTGCGGTGCTGATCCCGGGCCAGGCGCAGGAAGGGCCGGAACACCAGATCCCGCTGGTCCTCGGGGATGCCGGGGCCGTTGTCCTCCACCGCGAAGGCCACCCGCCCCCAGGGCGCGTCCACGGCCTCGATGCGGATGCGGGGGTCGTCGGCGTCGCCGTACTTCAGCGCGTTCTCCACCAGGTTCTGCAGGGCCTCCCGGAGCAGGCTGGGGTTGGCCAGGGCGTGGGGGAGCTCCCCGCCCACCATCAACTGCGCGCGGGTCTCGGCCAGGCGCGGCCCCAGGTCCTCCATCACCTGGTCCAGCACCACCTTGACGTCGACGTCCTCACCGTCGCCCAACACGTCGCCCATGCGCGACAGCTTGAGCAGCTCCCGGGTGAGGTCGCCCATGCGGCTGGTGGAGTTGACGATGATGTCGGCCAGGTCGCGCTGCTCCTTGCTCAGGTCGGGCCGGCCGTAGATCAGGGCCTCGGCGGCCAGGAGCGCGGTCTGCAGGGGCGACTTCAGGTCGTGGGACAGCGCGGCGTTGAACTCATCGAGCGCCCGGTTGCGGTCGTTCAGTTCGGCGTTGGTTCGGCTCAGGCGGCGGGTCTGCCGATCGACCTCCTGCTCCAGGTCCTTCTGGCTGGTCAGGATCTCCAGGGAGGCCACGCCGGCCAGGAAGGCGGCGCCCCAGGTGCAGAGGACGAAACCGAAGAGGCAGTCGATGAGAAAGCCCAGATCGGCGATCTGCTCCGGCGCGTCCAGGAGGTAGCCGTAGGGCAGCCAGCCGTTGGCGCGCACGCCCAGGAGCACGATGTACAGGACCGTCTGGACCCCCGCGATGCCCCAGGCGTGGCGGCGCTCCACGAACATCGGCGCCATGACGATGGGCAGCAGCAGCACGCCCATGTTCGGCGTCTCGAACTCGCCGTTGAAGTAGTAGAAGATCAGGCCGATGACCGAGTCCAGGTACAGCAGCGCCACCACCAGGGAGGAACCGGAGCGCCCGCGCTTGTGCAGCAGCCAGCCGGCCCCGGTGACCGCGCCCACCACGGCGACGAAGCCCAGCGACAGCGCGGCGAAGGCCCCGTCGAGCACGCCCAGCCCGACCACGATCAAGACCGTCACCGCCCCGAAGGCCAGCACTGCGGTCTGGGTCGCCAGGAACTGGTGGGTCCGTCGCCGCTGGAGGCTCGTCCGCTCCGCCCGCAGCCGCTCCCGGGCCTGGACGCGGGCCTCATCGACGGGGGCAGGGGCCTCCGGTTCGGGGGACGACGACATCGGGCGATGCTATCCGCAGAGCGGCCGGCGGGTGTGGGATCAGGGGAGGTTCTGCACGGCCCCGTCGTGGATCACGGACAGCAGCGCCGGGACGTACAGGCAGCCATCCACCAGGATCCCGTAGAGATCCCGGGGGGTCCGCACGTCGATCTTCCAGACGTAGAGCACCGCCAGGACCGAGCACACGATGATCTCCGGGTGCGGGCCGGTGATGCCGTCCAGCCAGCCCCACATCATCAGCGCCAGCATGCCCAGGTTCAGGCCGATCATGGCCAGCTTGGTCTGCCAGACCCCCACCACCACCGGCATGGTGCGGATGCCCGCCTCCCGGTCGGCGTCCAGGTCGCGGATGTCGAACACGTGTGCGTTGGTTGCTGCGTAGGCGAAGACGAAGACGCTGAGGAACCAGGCGTCGACGGAGAAGACCGCGGCGTCGCTCCAGGCGATAGGCAAGCCCACCACGCCGACCGAGATCGCGGCCCCCACCAGCCAGGACTTGGCCAGGGGGATCTCCTTGAGGCGCATCCAGCCGAAGCCCTGCGGCCCCCAGCGGGGCACCACCGGCAGCCCGTAGGTGACGCCCACCGTCATGTAGGAGAGGAAGACCCACCGGGCCGCCGACGGCGCGTCCCAGAGCAGCCAGGACGTGGTGGCCGCGCACAGGACCAGCAGGACGAGCACGCTGCGGCCCTGGAAGAACTGGGCCTTCCAGGCGTCGGGGATGCCGTCGGTGCGCATGTCGGCCAGGCGATCGACCGTGTAGACGAAGACGGAGGAGGCGAGCAGCAGCAGAGCGGGCCGCGGATCCAGGGGCACGCCCAGGACGTGTCCCGCGAAGAGCCCGAGGCCCGCGACGCCCGCCGCCGACCAGATCGAGGAGAAGACCAGCAGCTCCAGGAAGCCCTGGTACCCGCGGTCCAGGACGCGGTGGAGCGCGTCCGGTGCGGCTCGTCGGACCTGATGCAGGTCGACGGCCGGCGACAGCGCGGGCGGCTGGTGGCTGGTCGGCAGCGAGGCCCCTCCTCCTGATCCCCGAAGGGCTGAACCTGCCGCAGCTTACCGGAAACAGGTGGGATTCACCGGATCGGCCCCTCGCCACACCGATCCCACCCCTCCCCCGTCGACGCGGGCCACGCCCCCTCGCGTGGCGTCGCCCCGCGCGCTAGGTTTCCACCACCATGAGCGCACCCAAGAACAACTCCGCGATCCTCCTGGCCGCCGCGGGCGTCGTCGCCTTGTTGGCCGCCGTCCTCCTCCGTCCCTCGGGAGGCCCGACCCAGGAGGAGTTCGCCGCCGTCCAGGCCGAGGTCGCCGCGCTGACCCTGCAGGTGGCGGAGCTCCAGGCCCGACGGGGCAAGCGCGGCCCCCGGGTGGAGGGCCAGCAGCCGGCGGGCAGCCTCAGCCGCAGCGGCGATGAGCGGCGCGATCCGGACCCCGAGCAGCGCATGCGCGCCCGGATGCGCGACGCGATCGAGGCGGCGGAGCCCGGCCTGGGTGGCTCGATGGAGGCCGTGGGCGAGGCGATCGAGGCCGACCCCGAGGTCCGCGAGAAGATCACCAGCCTCGTGCGTGACGAGCTGGAGGCCGAACGCGACGAGCGCTGGGAGCGGCGGCGCGAGCGCTGGGCCGAGCGCTCCGAGCAGCGGCTGGACGAGCTGAACGAGCAGCTCGCGCTGAGCCCATCCCAGCGCACCCAGCTCGCGGCCGTGCTCAGCGACGAGCGCGACGTGCTGGGCGAGCTCTTTCGCGCCGCCCGGGAAGACGGCAGCTGGATGGAGGCGCGGGAGCAGGCGGACGGGATCAAGGCCGCCAACGACCAGCGGGCTCGCGACGCCCTGGACGACGAGCAGTACACGGGGTGGCAGGCCATGCGCGCCGAGGACGAAGAGCGCCGCCGACGCTGACTCCTGCCCCAAGAGCTCCCACGGCGGCGCGCCTCCGTACTACGATCCCCCCGGAGGCCCCATGCAGGTTCTGGTGCGCGCCCGCAGCGACGCGGGAATGGTCCGCGATCACAACGAAGACTCCTTCCTGGTCGAGCCGGCGCTCGGGCTCTACGCCATCGCCGACGGCATGGGCGGGCACGCGGCCGGGGAGGTGGCCAGCCGGCTCGCGCTGGACGCCGTCAGCCACGCCCTCGAGGAGCGCGTGGGGCAGGGCCTGGCCCCGGACGCCCTGGCCCTGGCCGCCGCGACCGCCGCGGTGCACGCGGTGCACGACGCCGCCCAGGCCGATCGCAAGCTGGACCAGATGGGGACGACCCTCACGGTGCTGATCGCCCACCCCGACGGCCGGGGCGCCGTGGCCCACGTGGGCGACTCCCGGCTCTACCGCCTGCGCGACCAACGCCTCGCCCAGATCACGTCCGACCACACCTACGTCGAGGCCTTCGCCCAGGCGGGCATCGCCGACCGCGAGACCCTCAAGGCGGGGGCCTGGGGCCACTCGCTGACCCAGGCCGTGGGCCACGGGCTCGACATCGACGTGCAGGTCGTCCCCCTCGACCTGTTGGCCGGCGACCGGTACCTGCTGTGCACCGACGGCCTGACCGACCACGTGCACAGCGATCGGGATCTGCTGATCGACCTGGAGGAGCAGGACCTGGACGCCGCGTCGGAGAGCCTGGTGGAGTTCGCCAACGCGTCGGGCGGCCACGACAACATCACGGTGGTGATCGTGGACATCCTCCCCGAGCAGGACGAGACGCTGCGCTCCTCCTCGGAGCGCCTGCTGCTCTCGCTGCGCAGGACGATCGGCGACTGAGCGACGATCGGGCACCGCCGAGCGATGCCCCTGCACTGCACCTGTGTCCGTTCCCACATCCGGGAACCGTCCGCGGTGCCATCCGCCACAGAGCCTGCCACCCGCTGTCATGAAATCGGCCCACAGCGCCCCGCTCGGCCACCGAGCGGGCTGGCACAGTGGGTGCAGTTCGACCCCGCGCTGCGCCGGCAGGGACCGCCGTCCGTGGCAACCAGCACCCCTCGGAGCCCTCGCCCATGACCGAAGCACCTCCCGCTTACGACGACACCACCCCAAAGCTGTTCCTGATAGCGACGGTGGTGTTCGGCATCGTGGGCATGCTCGTGGGGCTCTGGCTGGCCCTCGAGCTCGCCTACCCGCAACTCAACTTCGGGATCCCGGCGCTGACCTTCGGTCGGCTGCGCCCGCTGCACACCTCGGCCGTGGTCTTCGCCTTCGCCGCCAACGCGGTGTTCGCGGGCGTCTACTACTCCAGCCAGCGGCTGCTGCGCGTGCGCATGTACAGCGACAAGCTGTCCGCGGTGCACTTCTGGGGCTGGCAGCTCGTCGTGGTGCTGGTGGTGATCACCTACCCCCTGGGCATCACCCAGGGCAAGGAGTACGCCGAGCCCGAGTGGTTCATCGACATCCTGATCGCGGTGATCTGGCTCGTCTTCGCGGCCAACTTCTTCCTGACAATCGCCCACCGCAAGGTCAAGCACCTGTACGTGTCGCTGTGGTTCTACATCGCCACCGTCATCACGATCACGGTGCTGCACGTCTTCAACAACCTGGTGGTCCCGGTCTCCCTGACCAAGTCCTACTCGGTCTACGCGGGCGCGCAGGACGCCCTCGTGCAGTGGTGGTACGGCCACAACGCGGTCGGCTTCCTGCTCACCACGCCGTTCCTGGGCCTGATGTACTACTTCATGCCGAAGGCAGCCGAGCGCCCGGTCTACAGCTACCGGCTCTCCATCGTGCACTTCTGGTCGCTGGTCTTCCTGTACATCTGGGCCGGCCCCCACCACCTGCACTACACGTCCCTGCCCAACTGGGCGCAGACGCTGGGCATGACCTTCTCCCTGATGCTCATCGCGCCGTCCTGGGGCGGCATGCTCAACGGCCTGCTCACCCTGCGCGGCGCCTGGGATCGCCTGCGTACGG
>CALCXL010000455.1 GCA_937907595.1 uncultured Pseudomonadota bacterium | reverse complement strand
CTCCGCCCGCAGCCACGACGACGTGCGCCTGCGCCTGGAGGGCCTGGAGCGCGCCGAGGCCCTCAGCGCGCTGTTCCGCGGCACGAGCGCGTAGGCGGGACCCCCTCCCCCCGGGGCGCGGTCCGTCGATCGGCCCTATCATCGCGCCATGCGAGCCGTTCGTTTCCACCGCCAGGGTCCGCCCGACGTTCTCCAGGTCGACACCCTCGAGCCCCCCACGCCGGGACCGGGTGAGGTCCTGATCGACGTCCGGGCCGCCTCCGTCAACCACCTGGACATCTGGGTGCGCCGGGAGCTGCCCCGCATCCCCACCCCCCGCATCCCCGGGGCCGACGCCGCGGGGATCGTCGCGGCCGTGGGCGCGGGCGTGGGCCGGGTGCAGGTCGGCGACCGCGTGCTCATCGACCCGGGCATCTCCTGCGGGGCCTGCACCCGCTGCGTGCAGGGCCACGCCTCCCTCTGCGCCACCTACGGCATCCAGGGCGAGAGCTGCGACGGGACCTACGTCGAGCAGAAGGTGGTGGCCGAGCGGGCGGTGCTGCCCATGCCGTCGGGCTGGTCCTTCGCCGAGGCCGCGTCCTTCCCCCTGGTGGCCCTGACCGCCTGGCGCATGCTCCTGGTGCGCGGCCGGCTCGAGCCTGCGGAGACCGTCCTGATCCTGGGCGCCGCAGCCGGCGTCGGCGTGATGTGCATTCAGATCGCCAAGCTCGCGGGCTGCCGCGTCATCGCCACCGCCTCCACCGCCGACAAGCGCGACCTGTGCTCCCAGCTTGGCGCGGACCACGTCCTCGACTACACCCAGGCCGGCTGGCAGAAGGAAGTCCGCGGGCTGTGCCGCGGCGGGGTGGATGCGACGGTGGACTACGTGGGCGAAGCGACCTGGCGCGACTCGGTGAAGCTCACCCGCAGCGGCGGCCGCATCCTCACGTGCGGCGCCACCACCGGCGCGGCACCCCCGGCCGAGCTCACCCACATCTTCTTCCGGCAGCTCAGCGTGATCGGCTCCACCATGGGCTCCCGGGCCGATCTTGAGGCCGCGCTGGCCGCCGCCGATCGCGGGCTGCTGCGCCCGGTGCTCGACCGCAGCCTCCCCCTGGCCGACGCCGCCGTCGCCCACCAGCTGATCGAGGACCGGCAGGTCCTGGGCAAGCTGGCCCTGACCATGGAGTGACCGTGCAGCACAGCCAGGACTACGTCGTGCGTTTCGGGGAGATCGACCACGCGGGCGTCATGTACTACCCCGCCATCTTCGACCGCATCCACCGCTCCTTCGAGGACTTCTGGCTGGCCGCCACCGGCCTCACCTACGCCCAGATCCTGGACGGAGACGGCATCGGCTTCCCCCTCATCGACATCCAGAGCACCTTCCGCCAGCCCTTCCGCTTTGGCGAGGTGATGCGCGTGCAGACCTCGGTGCTGCGCATCGGCCGCAAGAGCATCACGTTCCAGGTCTGCCTGCGCGGCGCCGACGACGGCGAGGGCGAGCCCCGGGCCACCTGCAAGCTGGTCACCGGCGTCATCGCCATGGGCGAGTTCGCGCCCACCCCCCTGCCCGACCGCTACCGGGAGTGGCTGGCGCCCTACCTGGTGGAGCCGGTGGCGGGGTGATCCACCTGCTCCTGGCGCTGCTCTGCGTGCCGTCGGCCCAGGCCGGCGACGATCTGCAGGTCTACGCCCAGGTGCTGCTGGAGCAGCCCGAGACGTTGATCACCGGCGGGCTCATCGGCCCCCCCCAGTCCCGGGCCACCTGGTACTTCTTCGGCGACGTCGAGCCCGTGCAGGGCAACGCGATGATGGCGCTGTCCTCGGGATCGCTGGACCGCGCCCCCCTGCCGGGCACCGATCTGGGCGCGGGCGGCATCGCCGGGGACGAGGCCGGCATCTTCCTCAGCCTGCGCGTGCCCGACGACGCCCACTCCCTGCGGCTGCGCTACCGGGCCCTGGCCCCCGTCGACGGCGTAGAGCGCCCCGAGGACGAGGCCCAGTGGGTCGTGCTCGGCGCGCCGGACCTGCCTGGGGGGGTCGCGGATCTGGACCCCTACGCGGGCGGCTTCCTGGGATCGGCCAGCCCCGCCGTGCGCTCGGGGGACGCGGATCTGCTCGGGGGCACGCTCTGGTCCGAGGTCGGCCGCCTGTCCCGCTGGATGGAGAGCGTGGTGCGGGTGGAGCCGGGCAGCCTGGTGACGCCGACCATCGCCGTGCGCGACCGGGGCGACGATCCCCTGGGCGACTTCGTCCTGCTCGTCGACGCCCTGGCCTTCGACGCCGGGCGCCCCGAAGGCGTGTCCCCCGGCCGCGTTCCCCTCCTCTCCTCCGTGCTGCCCGCGCTGCTGCCCACCGACGCCGAGGCGCCCACCGCCCTGCTCCAGGGCCGCGACTTTCCGCCGGAGTTGCAGGTGCAGGCGCAACCGTCCGACGGCGGCGAGCCCGTGCCCCTGAGCACCACCTGGCGCTCCGCCGAGCGCGTGGAGGTGGACGCCTCCGGCCTGGGCATCGACCGCTGGGGGCTGCGGCTCCTCTGGGACCACGGCGCCATCCTGTGGCCCGGCGCCCTGGAGGTCGCACGCACCCGCCCCACCATCGCCTCCATCGTGCCCGCCACCGCCGATCCCTCGGGCTCCACCCGCGCGGTGATCGAGGGCAGCGGCTTCGTCGGCGACGTGCGCGTGGTGGTGGGGGAGCGCGACGTCGGCGACCTGCAGGTGCGCGGCAGCGAGCGCCTGGACTTCGTGGTGCCCGCGGGCGATCCGGGGGAGGCCGACGTGCTCGTGTTCGCCGGCGGGGACTTCGTGGAGGTGCCCGACGGCTTCACCTACGCCCGGGCCGCCCCCCGCGACGAGGAGGAGGTCCCGCTCCCGCCCCAGCTGGTGGTCGGCTGCTCCACCGGCGGCGCGGGCGGGGCGCTGTTGGCCGGCGCGCTCCTGATCGCGACCCCCCGGCGTCGACCCCGGCGGCGCTCGTGATCTGGCTCCTGCTGCTGTGGCTGGGCCTGGGCCCTGGACCCGCGTACGGCCAGGGACCGGCGGACGACGACGACTCCGCGGCGGGCGGGGGCGACGACGACGACTCCGCGGGCGGCGACGACTCCGCGGGCGAGGGCGAAGGCGAGGGCGAAGGCGAGGGCGAGGGCGAGGGCGAGGGCGAGGGCAACGCGCCCCCGCAGCCGATCCGGCGTGAGATCTCCCGGACCGTGACCGTCACCGCGACCGGCGAGCCGCGCTTGCTGTCGGACTCGCCGGTGCCGGTGCGCATCATCGACGAGGCCACGGTGCGTCGATCCCCAGCCGGCGACGTGGCCGAGCTGCTCTCCCGCGCACCCGGCATCCCCGTCATGAGCCAGGGCGTGGACCAGCGCGGCGGGGTCTCTGGCATCTCGCTGCAGGGCCTGCCCGCGGGACGCACCCTGGTGCTGGTGGACGGCCGGCCGGTGGCGGGGGACAGCGGCGGCATCATCGATCTGGGGCAGTTCCCGGCGGCCATGCTGGAGCGGGTGGAGATCGTGGAGGGCCCCATGTCGGCGCTCTACGGCAGCGACGCCCTGGGCGGGGTCATCAACCTGATCACCCGACAGCCCACCGGCGGCGCCAGCTTCGGCGGGCGCATCCAGGCCGGCACCGACCGCACCTTCAACCTCAACCTGCACGGCGACGCGGCCGACGAGTCGGGCCTGGCCGCCACGGCGACCATGAGCTGGAAGCGGGCCGAGGCCATCGACCTGCTGCCCGACAACGCCGCCACCGACGCGGACTCCCGCAACGTGTTGAGCGTGCGCACGGGCGTGTCCTGGGGCAACGACGTCACCCGCCTGGACGGCAGCGCCCAGTGGACCAGCGACGAGCGGCAGGGCGTCAGCCAGCGCACCAACAACGCCATCGGCCACCCCGAGGTCTACGACAGCCCCAAGCGCTACGACCGTGTCCTGGTGGGCGGGGGCCAGCGCATCAAGCTGAGCCCGGCGGCGTCCTTCCGCTGGCGGCTCGACGGCACGATTTACCACGCACGCTTCGCCGAGGAGCTGCGCAGCTCCATCGTCACCCGGGAGCGCCGCACCAGCATCGATCAGGTCAACCAGCTCAACCGCCTGGACGTGCACGCGGTGCCGGGCCTGTCCCTCGCGGCCGGGCTGGAGTGGAGCAGCGAGAGCCTGGCCGTGCAGCGCGACGCCGTGGAGCCGGGCGCGGTCCTGCTGCACGAAGACGAGGTCGCCCACACCCGCGAGTGGTCGCTGGAGCCCTGGGTGCAGGGCGACCTGCGGCTCTTCAGGGACCGCCTGGAGATCGTGCCGGGGGTGCGCCTGACGGTGCACGACGCCTTCGGGGTCAACGCCGCGCCCAGCCTGGCCCTGCGCCTCAAGCTCTGGCCGAACGCCACCCTGCGGCTGTCCGGCGCCCGCGGCTACCGCGCCCCCTCCTTGAAGGACCGCTTCCTGCAGTTCGATCACAGCGCCCTGGGCTACATCGTCGAGGGCGACCCCGACCTGCGGCCCGAGGCCTCCTGGGGCGCCAACCTGTCCCTGGAGCAGGCCTTCGGCACCGTCGCCACCGTGCGCGTGGGCGCCTACGCCAACCGCATCGAGAACCTGATCACCTTCGTCAACGCCGGCGTCACCACCAGCGGCGCCCCCCTCAACGTCTTCCGCGCCGCCAACATCGAGGGCGCCCGCACCGTCGGCGCCCAGGCCACCGGCGATCTGGACCTGCCCTTCCTGCGCGTGACCGCGTCCTACCGCTTCCTCTGGGCCTGGTCCGATGCGGGCTTCTTCCTGCCCGACGCCCCGGTGCACGCCGTGCGGGGGACGGTGGAGGGCATCGTGGCGAAGATCGGGCTGTCGGTGTACACAGCCGTCGGCTACGAGAGCGAGCGCTTCGTGGACAGCGCGCAGCAGCTCCGCTCCCCGGGCCTGGTGCGCTGGGACGCGCGGGTGGAGAAGTCCTTCAAGGGAAGGCACGAACTGGCGGTGTACGTGGGCGTGGACAACATCCTGGACCAGCGGCGGGATCCGACGGTGGAGGGCGACTTCCGCCCCGTGACCGGCCGGCGCGTGGTCGGCGGTCTGCGCGGCCGCCTGGTCGTGCCCCCGCCCGGGCGGAGGCCCGGAGCCACCCCGTGATGCGCGCCCTGCTGAGCCTGCTGCTCCTGGCGGGCTGCCTGCCCCAGACCCCCGTCAACGGCGAGGAGCTGCCCACCGTCACCGTGGAGCTGGGCGGCGAGGACCTGTACCTGGACTTCGATCTGGGCGTGGTCGACGGCTCGGGCGACTGGGACCTGCGCCTGGACGGCTGGAACCTCTTCCTCAACGGCGGCGAGTCGGGGCCCGGCAAGGCCGGCGGCATCGACATGGAGCTGCTCGACCTGGACCTGCGCTTCGAGGAGATGCGGCGCCGCAACCAGCTGGTGTGGTTCTTCTTCTTCGACTCCTACGCCTGCGCGCTGAGCCGCTGGTGGTGGTACGCGCTGGACAACACCCACACGCTCTTCAGCAACTACCACCCCTACGTCGTGCGGCGGCCCGACGCCGACTACATGGTGCAGGTGCTGGACTACTACCGGGTGGTGGACGGCGTGGCCCTCTCCGGCTTCCCCGAGTTCCGCTGGGCGCGCATCCCCGAGGACCCGGCCGAGGACCTGGTCCTGCACGTGGACCAGGTGGACGCCACCGCGGGCGGCCTGGGCGCGGCCGCCGACCCCTCCACCGACCGCTGGACCTACCTGCGGTTCGGCGAGGGCGTCGTGGACCTGACCGACGCAGAAGCCCTGGACTCCCCGGACTGGGACCTGGGCTTCAAGCGCTTCAACATCAAGGGCAACTCGGGCCCGTCCGGCCCCGCGGGCATCGTCACCGCCGACGCCGACCCCGACCGCGGTGAGCAGCCGGCCGACGTCCTGGACTTCACCCCCGCCAACCAGGAGCCCTACTTCGTGGAGCGCGCCGAGGCCTGGCGGGACGATCCCACGGCGTCCTTCCAGGAGGACGACGTGCTGCCCGTGCTCCAGCGCTGGTTCACCGGCACCCCGGGGCAGGGCGACGTGGCCCTGTCCGCGACCCGCTGGTTCCTGACCACCGACCGCACCGCGGAGCCGCTGATCAAGCTGCGCGTGATCGAGCTGGAGGGCGAGGACCCGACCGGCCCGGACCGCCTGGTGCTCGAGTACTCGTTCGTACCCTGAGCGGTCGCGTCGAATCGTCCCCCTCGCTCAGAGCACCTCGCTGAAGATCACGTCGGTGGAGGCCGGCGGCGGCGCGGCCCAGAAGTCGGGCTGGCCGGAGACGTAGTCGCCCGCGTTCCGGACGCCGTCGACGTCGTGGTCGACCCAGCCCGTCACGTAGAAGCGGTTGGCCGCCGGGTCGTCGCCGCCGGGCTCGATCTGCTCGTGGGCGTCGGCCGGGAAGGAGACCTGGGCCGCCCCGGGCAGGCCCTCGATGGGGAACACGAAGGTGCCCAGCAGGTTGGCCGCCTGGTCGGCGATGTTGCTGTCCAGGCCCCAGAGGCTCAGCTCCAGGCAGGCCCCGGGCAGGGCGGGCGCGTTGGCCGTCACCAGGGTCAGGTTCACGTCGATCAGCGTGCCGTCCAGCGGATCCCCGCCAGCGCAAGCCGAGGCGGAGTCGTCGTCGTCGGCCGCGTCGTCGTCGTCGGAGCCCGAGTCGTCGTCGTCGGCCGAATCGTCGTCGTCGGAGCCGGCCGAATCGTCGTCGTCGGCCGAGTCGTCGTCGTCGTCGTCGGCCGAGTCGTCGTCGTCGGAGCCGGCCGAGTCGTCGTCGTCCCCGCTGGGGCAGCCCGCAGCGACGAAGGTGAACAGGGAGAGCAGGAGCAGAAAGCGGAGGCTGGTCATGCCCCACGACTCAGCAACTTGGATGCCAGCTTCGCGGGCCGGGCCGCGAAGGGCGCCCCAGCGCCCGCAGCTCAGCGCCGTCGGCGCCAGCCCAGCAGCACGAACAGCAGGGCGAGCCCGCCGCCGGCCCCGCCGCCCAGGGAGCTCTCGCAGTCCTCGCAGCCCTGGTCGACGCCGTTGATGTTCGGCGCGTCGCCGCAGTCCACGTCCTCCAGGTCCAGCAGCGAGTCGCAGTCGTTGTCCTGGCCGTCGTCGCAGGTGTCCTCGACCGCCTGGGGGTAGACCCAGCCGTTGTTGTCGTCGCAGTCGCCCGCGTTCTCCGAGAACCCGTCGCCGTCGTCGTCGAAGTCGGCGCTGCCCTCGTCGATGAGGCCGTCGCAGTCGTCGTCGATCCCGTTGGCCGACTCCTCCCCCGCCGGGCTGACCGCCGGGTCGTCGTCGTCGCAGTCCCCGCCGTCCTCGGTGAAGCCGTCGCCGTCGTCGTCGTAGTTGTCGCCGCCCTCGTCCACCTCACCGTCGCAGTCGTCGTCCAGCCCGTTCTCCGGGATCTCGTCCGCGCCGGGGTTGGTGCTGGCCTGGCCGTCGTTGCAGTCGCCGTCGTTCTCCGAGTAGCCGTCGCCGTCGTCGTCGCCGGAGTCCGTGCCCTCGTCGATGAGGCCGTCGCAGTCGTTGTCGATGCCGTCTTCCAGCTCGACCATGCCGGGGTGGACCTTGTCGTCGTCGTCGTCGCAGTCCCCGCCTTCGACCGTGTAGCCGTCGCCGTCGTTGTCCTCGGACACGAAGGGATCGTCCACCTCGCCGTCGCAGTCGTCGTCGATGCCGTTCTC
>CALCXL010000454.1 GCA_937907595.1 uncultured Pseudomonadota bacterium | reverse complement strand
GCACCCCGACTTCCTCAGCATGATCGAGCCCTGCTCGTTCGGTGAGGACGCCGCCCGCCTGGGCGAAGTCGACTGGGTGGTGGAGGCTGTGACCGAGCGGCTGGACATCAAGCGCAAGGTCTTCCAGACGGTCCGCGACAACACGGGCCCGGACACGATCATCACGTCGAACACGTCGGGCATCCCGATCGCGTCGATCACCGAGGGCACGCCCGAGGGCTTCCGCAAGCGCTTCTTCGTGACCCACTTCTTCAACCCGCCGCGCTACATGAAGCTGCTGGAGCTGGTTGACGGGCCGGAGACGGACCCCGCCCTGTTCGAGTGGTTCGCCCGCTGGGGCGAGCGCCGGCTGGGCAAGGGGATCGTGGTCGGCAAGGACACGCCGAACTTCGTCGCCAACCGCATCGGCACCTTCGGGATGATGGCGCTGCTGCACAAGGTGGTGGAGCAGGGCTTCACCGTGCCGCAAGTGGACAAGATCTTCGGCAAGGCCATGGGCCGCCCGGGCTCCGCGATCTTCAAGACCGCGGACATCGTGGGTCTGGACACCCTGGCGCACGTCGCCCAGAACTGCTTCGACACCCTGGTCGACGACCCGCAGCGGGACGCCTTCAAGCTGCCCGGCTTCGTGCAGACGCTGCTGGATCGCGGCGACCTGGGCCGCAAGTCCGGCGCCGGCTTCTACAAGATGGTCAAGGGCGCGGGGGGCAAGAAGGACATCCTCTCCCTGAACCTGGACACCCTGGAGTACGAGCCCCAGGAGAAGGTCCGCTTCGAGAGCCTGGGCGCCGTCCGCGAGATCGAGGACTCGGGCGCGCGGGTCAAGAAGCTGCTCGGCTTCGACGACGCGGCGGCCAAGCTGGCCTGGGAGGCCACGGCGGACACGCTTCTCTACTCGGCCACGCTGCTGGGTGAGATCTGCGACGACGTCGTGGCGATCGACGACGCCATGAAGTGGGGCTACGGCTGGGACCAGGGCCCCTTTGAGACCTGGGACAGCATCGGCGTGGCCGAGTCCGTGGAGCGCATGCGCGCCGACGGGCTGACGGTGCCGACGGTGGTGGAGCAGGCGGTCAAGGCCGGCGGTTGGTACCACCGCGACGGCGGGGTCACCCGCTTCCTGGACGCGGCGGGCGACGGCGAGCTCAAGCCCGTCCCCCTGCCCCAGGGCGCCATCTTCCTCAACGACGTGCGCGACAGCGGCAGCGTGGTGAAGAAGAACATGGGTGCCACGCTCCTGGACCTGGGCGACGGCTGCCTGGGCCTGGAGTTCCACACCAAGATGAACTCCCTGGACAACGACATCATCGGCCTCTACGCCGAGGCGTTGGACCTGATGGACGCCTCGGACGACTGGCGGGCGCTGGTGGTCGGCAACGAGGGCAACGCCTTCTCCGCCGGCGCCAACATCATGCTGGTGATGATGGCGGCCATGCAGCAGGAGTGGGGGCAGATCGAGGCCCTCACGAAGGGGCTGCAAGACACCCTCATGCGGGCCAAGTACAGCGACAAGCCCGTCGTCACGGCGCCCCACGGGCTGACCCTGGGCGGCGGAGCGGAGGTCGCGATGCACGGCGCCGCGACGGTGGCCACGGGCGAGCTCTACATGGGCCTGGTCGAGGTCGGCGTGGGCCTGCTGCCTGCGGGCGGCGGCTGCAAGGAGGCCGTGTGGCGCCTGGTGGGCAGCGTACCGGAGGGTGTCGACATCGACGTGAACCCCCTGGTGCAGAAGGCCTTCCTGCAGATCGGCATGGGCAAGGTGGCGGAGTCGGCGGACGAGGCGAAGGGCTTCGGCTACCTGCGGCCCACCGACTTCATCGCGCTGAGCAAGGACCACCAGATCGCCGACGCGAAGGCGCTGGCCCTGGGTCTGGCCAACGCGGGCTACGTGGCCCCCAAGCGACGGGCGCTCAAGCTGCCTGGACGCAACGGGACCGCGGCGCTCAACACGGCCATCTGGGGCATGGAGCAGGCCCAGCAGATCAGCGCGCACGACGCGAAGATCGGCCGGGCGGTGGCGCATGTCCTTTGCGGTGGTGACATCGCGTCGGGCACGGCGCGCAGCGAGCAGGACCTGCTCGACCTGGAGCGTGAGGGCTTCCTGTCGCTCTGCGGCGAGGCGAAGACGATCGAACGGATCCAGCACATGCTCATGAAGGGCAAGCCCCTCCGCAACTAGCGGTGGCGCAACGAAAGGAAGACACCATGGAGACTGCAAAGAACCCCCGTGATGCCGTCGTTGTCGCCGCTGTGCGGACGGCGGTGGGCAAGGGCAAGAAGGGCTCGCTCCAGTGGACGCGGCCCGACGATCTGATGGCGTTCGCGCTGAAGGCCGCCGTCGAGGCCGCCCCGGGCCTGGACCCGGCCGACATCGACGATGTCATCGTGGGCACCGCCACGCCGGAGGCCGAACAGGGCCTCAACGTGGGCCGCATCGCCGCCATCCGCGCCGGGCTGCCGGACTCGGTGCCGGCGGAGACCGTCAACCGCTTCTGCTCGTCCGGCGTGCAGGCCATCGCCCACGGCGCCGAGCGCATCCTGGCCGGTTGGGCCGACGTGATCCTGGCCGGCGGCGTGGAGAGCATGTCGATGGTGCCGATGGGTGGGCACCACCAGTTGCCCAACCCGACGCTGGCCGGCACGGACCCCCGCGTCTACACCCCCATGGGGCTGACGGCCGAGTTCGTGGCGGAGCGGTTCGGCGTCTCACGCGAGGACCAGGACGCCTTCTCGCTGGAGTCCCACACCCGGGCCCTGGCGGCGCAGGAGCGCGGCGACTTCGACGACGAGATCGTGCCCATCGAGATCACGGTCTACGACGAGGCCGGCGCGGCGCACCAGACCACCTTCAGCAAGGACGAAGGCCCGCGGGCCGGATCCACGCTGGAGGGGCTGGGCAAGCTGCGCTCCCCGTTCAAGACCGCGGGATCGGTGACGGCGGCGTCGTCGTCCCAGGTGAGCGACGGCGCGGCGGCGACGCTGCTGATGACGCGCGAGAAGGCCGAGGCCCTGGGCCTGGAGATCCTGGGCGTCATGCGCATGTACAGCGTGGTCGGCGTCCCCCCGGACATCATGGGGGTGGGGCCGCTCTACGCGATCCCCAAGGCGCTGGAGAAGGCCGGCTTGACCACGGACGACATCGACGTGTTCGAGATCAACGAGGCCTTCGCCGCCCAGGCGCTCTACTGCGTGCGTGAGCTGGGCATCGACCCGGCCAAGGTCAACCCGAACGGCGGCGCCATCGCCCTGGGCCACCCCCTGGGCTGCACCGGCGCCCGCATGACGGCGACCCTGCTCCACGAGATGAAGCGCAAGGGCCACCGCTGGGGCGTCGTCTCCATGTGCATCGGCGGCGGCATGGGCGCGGCCGCGGTCTACGAGCGCGAGAACTAGTCCCTCGGGACGATGAGCTGGAGGCGGTCCCCGGGTTCGGGGGCCGCCTTTGCTCGTTCTGGGGTGGATGATCCGTCTGTTACAAAGCGAAAGGTCGTCGATGCGAGTCTGTGGGTGGAGGTTGCCCCATGACCCTGATCCGCATTCTCTTCGTCCTGCTCCTCAGCCCAGCCCCCGCGCTGGCCTGCGGGGGCCTCTTCTGCAGCTCGACGTCGCTCCTGCCGGTCGACCAGGCCAAGGAGCGCATTCTGTTCGAGGTGGGCGACGGCAACGTCAGCACCACCGTGGAGATCCGTTACACCGGCAACGCCCGGGAGTTCAGCTGGGTGGTGCCGGTGCCCGCGGTGCCCGAGTTGGACGCCGCGCCGTCGTCGTCCCTGCGGCTGCTGGACCTGGCCACCGCGCCCTCCATCCGGCCGCCGACCGTGGACTGGAGCGACGTGGACTTCGGCTTCGGCGACGACGACGACGACGACACAGCCGCCGACGACGACGACGCGGCCGACGACGACGACGCCACGCCCCCGCCCGTGGACGTCATCGACCTGCCGGTGGTCGGCCCCTTCGACCCGGAGGTCGTCAGCTCCAGCGACCCCGACGCCCTCTTCGACTGGCTGCGGGACAACGGCTACCTGGTGACCGAGGCCATGCGGCCCCAGGTCGCGGCCTACGTCAACGCCGGCATGAGCTTCCTGGGCATGAAGCTGGCTCCGGGCGCGGGGGTGCAGGACATCGCCCCCATCCGCATGACCTGGCCCGGCAACACGCCCAGCATCCCCCTGCGCTTGACCGCGGTGGGCGCCGAGCCGGGCATGGAGCTGGTGGTCTTCGTGGCCGGCGCCTCGGGCTACGGGCCCCGGGATCAGGAGCTGATCGAGCCCTCCCCCGAGGGCATCCGCGCGGACCCGCGCAACGGCCAGAACAACTACCTGCCCTGGCTGGCCTGGCGCTTCGACGAGGCCGGCGGCCGCGCCTTCGCCCTGGAGTACGCCGAGGGCTCGAACGTGACGCTGCAGCGCACGAACTTCACCAGCCTGCCGGTCTCGGACCTGGACGAGTCGCGGACCTGGCTGAGCGAGCAGCTGGGCCAGAGCGCCTGGATCACGCGGATGTACACCAGCATCGACCCCGCGGAGATGCTGGACGATCCGGTCTTCGTGGCCAACGGCCGGCGGGACGTGCGCGCGAGCCTCATCGACCTCAGCGACCAGGAGGCCGTGTACTGGGACACGGAGGCGAACCCTCCCCTGCCCTGCAACGACCTGTACTGCGGTGCCATGGGCTTCTGCGCCACCACGACGTCGCAGCTGGAGGGCTGCGTCTGCGAGGCCGGCAGCGTGGCCGCGCCGGTGCAGCAACCCCAGCTGGGCCAGGCGATGCCCATGGAGAGCGTGGCCTGCATCGACGCCACCTTCGATCCCCTGGCCGGCGTCGACCTGTTCAGCGATCCCTGCGACGGCGCCACCTGCGGCAGCAACGGCGCCTGCGTGGCCCTGGGCGGCGAGGCGACCTGCGCCTGCGACGAGGGCTTCGCGGCGGTGCGCATGGGCGAGGGCCTGCGCTGCCAGCCGGCCGTGGACGAGTACGACCCCGCGCAGCTGGAGTGGCCCTGCTTCCCGCGGCGGCCGGGCGACTCCGCCTGCGACGGGGACACGCTGCGCCGGGAGCGAGGCGAGGCGATCGGCGGGGGCGGACCGGGGCTGAGCGGCGGGCCCAGCGCGGGGTGCCAGAGCGCCGGCGGGGGCGGGCTGCTCGGAGGGTTGATGCTGCTGGGGCTGGGGCTGGGGCTCCGGCGGCGAGAGGAGCGACGCGCAGCCTGATCGCCCACCAGGAGCCCGAGGGCTCCGGGGTCGACGAGAGCCGCGCGGCGGAGCGAGGGCGCCCGATCAGACCTCGTAGTCGACGACGACCGCGCCCCGCGTGAGCTGGCCCAGCAGCGCCACGACCTCCTGGTGGGCGGGGTGCACGGCGTAGGCCTCCATGCCAGCGCGGTCGTCAAAGGCCGTCGTCAGGCAGAGGTCGTAGCAGCGCGCCGAGCGGGTCGTGTCCTGGCCGACCTCGATGAAGCGCAAGGAGGGGACAACGCCCAGCAGGCCGCGCAGGGCGGCCGCGGCGCGCTCCAGGTTGGCGGGGCTGGGATCCTCGAACTGGAACAGGACGACGTGCTTGAGCATGGGGGCCTCCGGGGGCGGGAGGCTACCTCACCGGGCGGCGTCGATCTCCCGACGGAAGGCACCGACCGCGGCGAGGTCCTGGGGGTGGTCCAGGGGCTGCAGCCGCTCGTCCAGGTAGCGCACCACCGCCGAAGCACCGACCAGGCCTCCGCTGCGAAGCTCCCGCAGGTTGCGCAGCGCCTGCAGCACGGAGGCCGAGGCGGGCGCCATCGCCTCCACCTGGGCCAGGAAGGTCCGCAGGCGGCCATCCTCCAGGGGCGCGTCGCGCCTCACATCGACCCGCCCATAGCGGTGGATCGTCCGCTGGGTGGAGGGGTCGAAGGCCCGGGTGCCCAAGGTGTCCTCGGGATCCAGGAAGACCTGGCTGGTGGGCACCACGATCCGGTGGGTGCCGCCGTCGGCCGCGGGGGCGGTCCAGACGGCCACGGTGTGGTTCCAGGTCGGCCAGAACAGCCCGACGTCGGCCACGCCCAGCTCCCGCGCCACCACCCCGAACAGCGCGCTGAGCTCGTCGCACTCGGCGAGGACCGCGTCGTCGGAGTCGCCCGTGGCCCAGGCCTGCCAGAGGCGGTCGGAGCGGGGCTCCTGGTCCGTGATCGCCCAGCGGGCGTGCCAGAGCCCGCCGGCGCGCGTGGCCTCGAAGGCGATCTTCACGCGCACGTAGGTCAGGTAGGCGGACTCGTCGCGGGCCAGGCCGTGGTCCGTCGCCAGGGCCTCGAAGTCGGCGCGGGTGGCCGGGGAGGCGGCGACGGCGGGCACCAGCGCCTCCAAGCCGTCGAAGAGGTCGCCGACGGTGGCCGCCGCGGCGGGGGTGGGCAGCAGGAGGGCCAGGAGGAGCGGGAGCAGGGGCATGGGGCTTGGGACCCGGGCGACGGGCGCGGGTTCCCGGATGGTGGGAGAGCGTCCGCCCGGGACCAAGAAGTGCGGTCGAGGTCCGCCGCCACAACCCCAAGGCGGCTCGCCCCGCGGCTCCCTCCGCGTTCGCGCTCGGAGGCGACCTTAGAACGGAGCGCCCAGCTCCCCGCGCACCCGCTCCACGAAGGCGTCCAGGGAGACGTCCCCCAGGTCCCCGTCGGCCCGCGACTTCACCGCCACCGTGCGGTTCTCCGCGTCCCGCTCGCCGATCACGGCCATGTAGGGCGTCTTGGCGTTGTGGGCCTCCCGGATCTTGGCTCCGGCGCGGTGGTCCCGGTCGTCGAAGTGCACCCGCACCCCGGCTGCCTCCAGCGCCGCCACCACCTCCTGGCCGTAGGGCACCGACTTCTCCGACACCGTCAGGACCCGCACCTGCTCGGGCGCCATCCACACCGGGAAGTCGCCGGCGTAGTGCTCCACCAGGATCGCCATGAAGCGCTCCAGCGACCCGAAGATCGCGCGGTGGATGACCACGGGGCGGTGCAGCGTGTTGTCCGAGCCCACGTAGGTCAGGTCGAAGCGCTCGGGCAGCTGGTAGTCGAGCTGGATCGTCGCGCACTGCCACTTGCGGTCCCGGGCGTCGATGACCTCGAAGTCGAT
>CALCXL010000453.1 GCA_937907595.1 uncultured Pseudomonadota bacterium | reverse complement strand
GGGCAGATGCTGAAGCGCATCGGGACCTCGGCGCGCGCGGAGATCGGCCGGCTGCTCGGCTGCCGCATCCGCTTGGACATCACCGTGGGGGTGGACCCCAGCTGGACCCAGCGCCGAGGCTCGGTCGATCGACTGGGCATGTTCGGCCGGGAAGGGGAGTCATGAGTCGGCCTGTTGTCACGCTGCTGGGTCGACCGAACGTCGGCAAGTCCTCGCTCTTCAACCGCCTGCTGGGTCGCCGCAAGGCGCTGGTGCAGGACACGCCCGGGGTGACGCGCGACCGCAACTACTCCGTGGCGGATCTGGACGGCCGGGAGGTCATCCTCTGCGACACCGGGGGCTTCGAGGAGCAAGCGGGGGTGGCGGACGACGTCATGTCGCGCCTGATCCGCGAGCAGGCGCTGGTGGCGATGGAGGAGTCTGACGTCCTGGTGTTCGTGCTCGACGTGCGCGACGGGCTGACGTCGGCCGACCGCGACATCGCCATGCGGCTGCGCAAGGCGAAGCAGCCGGTGCTCTACGCCCTGAACAAGGCGGACCACCCCAGCGTGGACGCGGAGGTGGCCGAGTTCTACGAGCTGGGCGTGGAGGAGTTCTGGCTGGTCTCGGCCGAGCACGGGCGCGGCGTGGGCGAGCTCATGGACGCGATCCTGGAGTGCCTGCCGGCCGAGGGCCATCAGCTGGGGGTGGTGGAGGCTCCCTGGGACGACGCGCGGACCCGTCGCGGCAGCCGCAAGGCGGGCCACGGGGGCCGGCTGCACTTCCTGGGGGAGGACATGCCCTCGGAGTCGGTCACCAGCCGCGGACCGCAGCCCGAGGCCTGGGATCCCGAGTACGAGCGGATCGAGCCGGGCGGCCAGCTGGAGCCAGGCATCGTCCTGGACGAGGAGGGCGTTGAGGTCCACTACGTCGGCGGACTGCCCGAGGACCTGGAGTGGCCGGACGACGACGACGACGAGGTCGACATCGACCAGCTGCCCGACTACGAGGCTCCGCCCGACGAGGACTTCGTGGCCCGCATCGCGCTGCTGGGGCGGCCGAACGTGGGCAAGTCGACCCTGCTCAACCGGCTGCTGGGCTACCAGCGGTCGATCACCTCGCCCATCGCGGGCACCACGCACGACTCCGTGGACTCCTTCGTGGAGCACGACGGTCGCTCCTACGTCCTCATCGACACCGCGGGGATCCGCCGCAAGGCGCGGGTGCACGAGCGGGTGGAGCAGCTCACGGTGGGGCGGTCGATCCGCACCGTGGAGGCGGCACACATCTGCCTGCTGGTGGTGGACGCGTCCGAAGGGGTCACCGAGCAGGAGGCGCGGCTGGGCAAGATGATCGCCGACCGCGGCCGCGCCCTGGTGATCCTGGTCAACAAGTGGGACCTGGCCAACGGGCAGGGGGCCCGGCGCGAGTTCCTGGACCTGCTTCGCCGACGGTTCCCGCACCTGGCCTACGCGGACGTGCTCTTCGTCTCGGCGAAGACGGGCAAGGGGATCTTCCGGATCTGGGACGCGGTGGAGCGGGCCAACGACGGCCACCGCACCACCGTGCGCACCGGCCCGCTGAATCGCTGGGCGCGGGGCATCTGGGACGTCAACCCGCCGCCCATGTACAAGCACCGCCCGGTGCGGCTCTATTACTGCACCCAGCGCGGAATCCGGCCGCCCACGTTCGTGTTCTTCTGCAACCAGCCGAAGGCGCTCCCCGAGTCGTACAAGCGGTACGTGAGCAACCAGCTGCGAGCGGCCTTTGGCGCCCCCGGAACGCCGCTGCGGCTCCTCTTCAAGGACCGCTCGGGTTCTTGACGCTGGAGCGGTGCTGGGGTAGTGGTCCCGCCCCCCTGACCTGGGGGATCCGAGGAGGACGCAGGGTGTCCGAAGAGTCCGAAGAACTCCCGGGGGATCAGACCCCCGCTGCGCCGGCGCCCGCCGCCGGCTCCCGTCGTCCTGTCATCAAGAAGCGCCAGAAGCGCAAAGACCGACAGGAAGAACTCGAGCAGCCCGACGAGTTCGTCGAGGTCGGCGGCACGATCGTCGATTGGGTGCTGGAGCGTGGCAAGCCGATCGGAATCGGCCTGGGCACGATCCTCGCCGGTCTGCTGGTGGTCGGCGTGGTCCAGCGCGTCGACAGCGGCAACCGCATGGACGCCGCCGAAGCCCTGTTCCTCGCCAAGAAGGACCTCCCCGGCGCGAGCGGCCCCACGGCCCCCGGCCTGGAAGCTCCCGACGACGCCGATCGGGTCAAGAAGCTCGACTCCGCGGTCGCCGCCCTCGGCGTGGTCGCCCAGGAGCACGCCGGCACCCCGCAGGCGGCCCTGGCCGCGCTGCACGCAGGCTCCGCCCTGTACCGGGAAGGCCGCTACGAGGAGGCCCTGGCGCGCTTCGAGGCCGCCAACGCCGGAGAGGGCCCCGCGGCCGCCTTCGCCCTGAACAGCAAGGCGTACGCCCTGGAGTCCCTCGGACGCACGGACGAGGCGGCGACGGCCTTCGAGGGTGTGCGGGCGGCGGCGCGCGGTGGAGCCCGCGAGCAGGCCACCCTGGACCTCGCTCGGGTCTACGAAGCCGCCGGCAAGGCGGACCAGGCCCGTGCGCTCTACGAGGA
>CALCXL010000452.1 GCA_937907595.1 uncultured Pseudomonadota bacterium | reverse complement strand
GGCGCCCACCGAGCGGACGTCCTTGAGCATCTCCAGGCCGGAGACCGCGCCCAGCCGGGTGATGATGCGCTTGGCCTTCAGGCCCTGCAGCAGGGTGTTCACGGCGCCGTCGCCGCCCAGGTGGCCCAGGGCGCGGGCGGCGACCCAGGCCTCGTAGTCCGTGGCCTCCGGGTCGCGGAAGACCTGCGCGGCCGTGGGCAGGGCCAGGGCGCCCAGGGCGATCAGCTGGTTGAAGTGCTTCTGGGCCGCGGCCTCGGGCAGGCGCGGGTTGGCGGCCTGGGCGATCAGCTCGCGCACCGGATCCAGGGGGGCCTCGTAGACCGGCAGGTCCGGCACGGCCTCCTGGTCGGCGGACTCCGTGCGCAGATCCGCGGGCGGCTCCTCCTCCGCAAACGCGAGGGAGGGGAGGAGCAGCAGCATGGCGAGTAGTGTGCGCATCCCGGCGAACATACAGACGGGTTCAGGCCCGGTCCAGGGTCAGCGTGTGGGGTGGGCGCGATGGGCTGGGGCAGGCCGCTGCGACGTCGCTGCTTCAGCCCCGCTGCGCGAAGTTGGCCAGCAGCTCCTCGGCCGCCCGCCCTGGGGTCTTTGTGCCCGAGCGAACGGACTCCTCCATCGCAGCCAGGGCCGAATCGGCCCCATCGCGCCCCCTGAACGCCGACATCAGCCCCTCCCGCAGGAGCTGCCACAGACGGCGTCCCAGCTGGTCGGCCCGCTGCCGCTCCAGGGTCCCGCCGGCCTGCAGCGCATCGCGGTGCGCGGCCACGCCCGCCCACAGCTCGGGCAACCCCTCGCCGGTCTCGCCGGACAGCAGCCCCACCGTCGGCGTCCAGCCCGGCGTGCGCGGCCGCAGGTAGTGCAGCGCGGCGCGGTACTCCAGCGCCGCGCGCTTCGCCTTGCTGCGGTCGGCGTCGCACTTGTTGACGGCCAGCACGTCGGCCAGCTCGACGATGCCGCGCTTGATGCCCTGCAGCTCGTCGCCGGCCCCGGGGAGCAGCAGCAGCACGAAGGTGTCGACGAGGTCCGCCACCAGCGTCTCGCTCTGGCCCACGCCCACCGTCTCCACCAGCACCACGTCGAAGCCCGCGGCCTCACAGAGCAGCAGGGTCTCGTGGGAGCGGCGGGCCACGCCGCCGAGGGTCTGGGCGGCGGGGGAGGGCCGGATGAAGGCTCGGGGATCGCTGGCCAGGCGCTCCATGCGGGTCTTGTCGCCCAGGATGGAGCCCCCGCTCAGAGCGGAGCTGGGGTCCACGGCCAGGACCGCGGGGCGGCGCCCCTGCTCCAGCAGGAACATGCCCAGCGCGTCCAGCAGGGTGCTCTTGCCCACCCCCGGCACCCCGGAGATGCCCACGCGCCAGGCTCCCCCGGTGTGGGGCAACAGGCGCTCCATCAGGTCGTTGGCCTGGGCGGCGTCCGCGGCCCGCGTGCTCTCGACCAGGGTGATCGCGCGGGCCAGCAGGCCACGGTCGCCGGCCAGGACCCCGGCCTCCAGGGCGTCGGTGCTCAGGCGGCGTCGCGCCATCGGCTCAGGAGGCTTCCAGGGCGGTCAGGAGCTCGTCGGCGGCGTCGGAGATGACGGTGCCCGGGCCGAAGATGGCGGCGGCCCCCGCGGCCCGCAACGCGGCGTAGTCCTGGGGGGGCACCACGCCGCCCACCACCACCAGGATGTCCCCGCGGCCCAGGGCGGCCAGCTCGGCCTTGAGCGCGGGCACCAGGGTGAGGTGGCCGGCGGCCAGGGAGCTCACGCCGACGACGTGCACGTCGTTCTCCACGGCCTGGCGCGCCGTCTCTCCAGGCGTCTGAAAGAGGGGTCCGACGTCGACGTCGAAGCCCAGGTCGGCGAAGGCCGTGGCGATCACCTTCTGGCCGCGGTCGTGGCCGTCCTGACCCATCTTGGCCACCAGGAGCCGGGGACGCCGGCCCTCCTCGTCGGCGAAGCGGCTCACGCGGGCGCGCACGCGGGTCACTGCATCGTCGGTTTCGCCCACCTCGCCACTGTACACGCCGCTGATGTTGCGAATCCGGGCCCGGTGGCGGCCGAACACGCGCTCCAGGGCCAGGCTCATCTCACCTACGGTGGCGTGGGCCCGCGCGGCGTCGATGCAGGCCTCCAGGAGGTTGCCGTCGCCCTCGGCGGCCTTCGTCAGGGCGGTCAGCGAAGCCTCGGTGGCGACGGGATCCCGCTCGGCCTTCAGCGTCGCAAGCCGGGCCAATTGGGCCTCCCGCACCCTTTGGTTGTCCACCTGCAGCACCGGGATGTCCTCGCGCTCCGCCAGCCGGTGGGTGTTGACGCCCAGGATCGCCTGGCGCCCCGAGTCGATGCGGGCCTGGGCCCGGGCGGCCGACTCCTCGATGCGCATCTTGGGCAGGCCGGCCTCGATCGCCTGGACCATGCCGCCCAGCTCCTCGATCTCCGCGAGGTGCGCGCGCGCCTTGTCGGCCAACTCCGCCGTCAGCTGCTCGATGCAGAAGCTGCCGCCCCAGGGATCGGCCACCGCGCAGACGCCGGCCTCCTGCTGCAGCTGGATCTGCGTGTTGCGGGCGATGCGGGCCGAGAAGTCGCTCGGCAGCGCCAGGGCCTCGTCCAGGCTGTTGGTGTGCAGGCTCTGGGTGCCGCCGTGCACGGCCGCCAGGGCCTCGACGGCGGTGCGGGTGACGTTGTTGTAGACGTCCTGCGCCGTCAGCGACCAGCCCGAGGTCTGACAGTGGGTGCGCAGCTTCAGGGACTTGGGGTTCTTCGGGGAGAAGCCCGCCATCAGCTCGGCCCACAGCAGGCGCGCCGCGCGCAGCTTCGCGACCTCCAGCAGGTAGCTCATGCCCACCGCGAAGAAGAAGGAGATGCGGGGGGCGAAGGCGTCGACGTCCAGCCCCGCGGCCACGCCCGTGCGCACGTACTCCAGGCCGTCGGCGAGGGTGTAGGCCAGCTCGATGTCGGCCGTCGCCCCGGCCTCCTGCATGTGGTACCCGGACACGCTGATGCTGTTGAAGCGCGGCATGTGCTGGCTGGTGAAGGCGAAGATGTCCGCGATGATCCGCATGCTGGGTGCCGGCGGGTAGATGTAGGTGTTGCGGACCATGAACTCCTTGAGCACGTCGTTCTGGATCGTGCCCGCCAGCTGCGCGGGGGAGACGCCCTGCTCCTCGGCCGCGACGACGTAGAGCGCGAGGATCGGCAGCACCGCGCCGTTCATCGTCATCGACACGCTCATCTGGTCCAGGGGGATGCGGTCGAAGAGGATCCGCATGTCCAGGATGGAGTCGATGGCGACGCCGGCCATGCCCACGTCCCCCACCACGCGGGGGTGGTCGCTGTCGTAGCCGCGGTGCGTCGCCAGGTCGAAGGCGATGGACAGGCCCTTCTGACCCGCCGCCAGGTTGCGCCGGTAGAAGGCGTTGGAGGCCTCCGCCGTGGAGAACCCCGCGTACTGCCGCACGGTCCAGGGGCGGCGCACGAACATCGTGGTGTAGGGGCCGCGCACGTTGGGCGCGAAGCCCGGCGCCGAGTGCAGCCAGGGCACGTCGGGGCGCTCGCGGTACTGCGCCTGCAGGGGGATGTCCTCGGGGGTCTGGAACGCGTCGCCGCCTGCGGGGGAGGCGGGGGCGACCGGCAGGGAGGCGAAGGGGAGGGAGGAGAGGTCGGGAAGGCTCATGAGGAGGGATCCAGCACGGTGGCCGCCAGGGCCGTGAGGCGTTCGAGCACGGGCGCGCCCGCGTGCAAGATCAGGTCGAGGTCGGCGTCCTCGGTGTCCCGACTGGCCTTGCCGGCGAGCAGCACCACGGTGGCGCCGGCCTCCCGCAGGGCGTGCACTGCCTGGGAAGCGTCGATGTAGCGGGCGTCGACGGCGCAGAGGCAGACGGCGTGGGCCCTCGACCCCGACCAGGCGGCCGGCAGGTCCTGCCACTCGCCAGGCCCGCGCACGGCGACGTCGAAGCCGCCGGCCCGCAGCAGGTTCTCCGCCCACATCGCCCGCGCGTTCCACTCGGCGCGTGGGCCCCAGGTCGCCAGGAGCACCCGCGCACCCGCTCCGCTGACGCGCTCGCGCAGCGCCTCCCAGTCCTCAGAGTCCCGGTGGCCGGTGCTGCGGGGGGGGCCGTCGCGGTGGGGGAGCTCGGCTGCGTCGGGGTACTCGGAGACCCCGGTCACCGCCAGGCGTCGGTCGCCGAGGGCGTCGGCCCGGGCCTCCCACGAGGTCTCGCAGAGGGCGTCGATGCGGCCGCTGTCCAGGGCCTCGGCGAGCCCCAGGTCCCCTCCGATGCGCTGGAAGGCGGCCCAGGCTCCCTGGGCGGACTGCGCGGTCAGGGACTCCAGGAACCAGGAGCCGGCAGCGGGATCGCGCACCCGGCCCAGGTGGCTCTCCAGGCCCAGGATCTGCGATGTGTTGCGCGCCATGCGGCGGGCGAGAGCGTCGGGCTGGCCCAGGGCGGCGTCCAGGGGCAGCACCTCGATGCGATCGGCCCCGCCCGCGATCGCGGCGAAGGCCCCGTGGCTGCCGCGCAGCAGGTTGATCCAGGGGTCCCGGGCCGTGATCACCCCGGGGTGCGTGACGGCGCGCAGGCGCAGGGGCGGGGGGGCGATCCCCCAGGCGCCCAGCGTCCGGGCCCAGAGCAGGCGCAGCGCGCGCAGCCGGGCGATGGAGGGAAAGACCTCCCGCCCCACCGTGACCGTGAGCTGCAACCGGGAGGCGCAGTCGGCCAGGTCGGCGCCCGCGTCCACCGCCTGCCGGAGGCCGGAGAGCGCCGCGGCCACCAGCCAGCCGATCTCCTGCAGCCCCGTGGCCCCGCGGCTGGCCCAATCCTCGGAGGTCAGGGAGATCCGGTGGCCCCCGGCGAGCAGGCGACCGATCCGGAGGTCCCCCGGCGCGCAGAGCAGCCAGCCATCGGCATCCAGCGAGCCGATCCAGTCGGCGTATTCGGCCCCCACCACTTCGACGTGCAGGCCGGGCCGGGGCAGGAGCGCCGCCAGGCTCTCGGCGTCGCCGATCCCGCAGGCCGCCGGGTCGATGCGCAGCCCCGTGACCCCTCCCGCCACGTCCGCCGCGGCCGCGTCCAGGGCGCCCGGGCCGGCGTAGGTCGCGTCCACCCCCCAGGGCAGGGGACCCACGGGCCGCGCGCCGGCGGCCTCGTTCGGAGTCGGCGGGGCGTCCTCCGCCAGGTAGAGGGGGCGCACGGTCAGGCCGTCCTCGGTGCGGCCAAGCAGGACCCGATCGGGGTCGCGGCCCTTCAACTCGAGCTCGACCTGCTGACGCCAGGCGGAGCGATCGACGGGGGGAAAAGCGGGCTGGGACATCGGGCCTCCGAGGGCGCGCAGGATACCAGCGCCGTGCGCCGGGGCCGACGGCAAGGGGGACCCCACCGGGGGTCGGCGCGCCGTTTCAGGCCACCGGGCACAGGGCTGCCCGATCGCATGGGCCCCCCGCGTGCAGAGAATGTCCTGCAGCCACCCCAGGAGCACCTCCCATGATCCGCCGAACCGTCCCCGTCCTCGCCCTCGTCCTGGTCGCCAGCGCCTGCACCGCGCCCGACCGGCCCTCCACGCTGCGCACCGGCGGGTACCACGTCGTGGACGACCGCGGCTGGGCCGTGGGCTCCACCGTGTCCTTCTCCGCGGACTCCGGCTTCGGCGGGATGCTGAGCGTCGAACTGGAGCAGGACACCGAGGTCATCGCCGAGGGCGGCGACGTCGACC
>CALCXL010000451.1 GCA_937907595.1 uncultured Pseudomonadota bacterium | reverse complement strand
GAGGAGGAGTCGTCGTCGTCGGGCGCGGTGTCGTCGTCGTCCACGGTGTCGTCGTCGTCCGGCGCGGTGTCGTCGTCGTCGACGGTCGCGTCGTCGTCATCGTCCGTGGTGACGGGCGGGCAGCCCGCGAGGGCCAGGGGAAGGAGCAGGCCAAGCACCAGAAGCAGCCAGCGGTTCATCATCGTTCTCTCTCCAGTGAGTTCATCAAAGACAGGCCGCCAGGCGGCGTTCGAGTCGAAGTTGCGGTGCCGCGCAGGCGCACGGAACGAGGGTGACAATGGCGAAACCGCCCCAGAAGTCAAATCGGCTTGGGCTCCACGACACCGATCCTGACCGGTTCTGAGCCGATTGGACGGGGCGCGGAGCAACCCGGGTACTTTCGTGCCCGGGGGGAGAAACCGCGCCCTCGCGCGGGGCTGCGATCCCGAATCAAGTGCCGTCGCTGGCCAGCTCCGCCTGCAGCTTGTCGAGATCCGCGCGGGTGACCGGCCCGCTCCAGGCCTCCTTGCGCAGGGCGTAGATGATGCCGCCGGGCACGCCGAGCAGCCCCTTCTCGATCCAGAAGCCGATGTGGCCGAAGAGGAACGCGCGCGTGGGCGGCACCATGCCCGCCAGCAGCTTGACGAAGACGAACTCGCGAATGCCCTCGCCCCCGACCGTCGGCCCCACCAGCGTCGCGCTCGTCATCAGCAGGGCGGAGAAGAGCACCAGGCCGACGTCAGGCGCCCCGGCGGAGATGCCCATGAGGATGCCCCAGTACATCAGCGCGGTGGTGAAGTGCCCCACCACCGCCAGCCCCACCGCCTGGATCAGGTCGCCGCGGTGGCCCGAGTAGGCGGTGGTCGCGTCGAAGACCCGGGTGGCGAAGCCCTTGAGCCGGGCCGTGGGCACCAAACGCAGCAGCGGGCGGGTCAGGGCGGGGGCCAGCAGCACGGCGAAGAAGCCGGCGGAGGCCACCACCATGCCGCCGAAGACGATCGCCGCCTTCGTGGCGTCCAGCTGCGGCACCAGCTTCCAGCCCAGGGGGAAGACCACCACCAGCAGGGCGATGAGGGACACCAGGCCGATCACCTTGTCGATGAAGATGACGGCGGCGCACTCCACGGGCTTGCGGGTGGCGCGGATGGTGTCGTAGAGCTTGAAGCCGTCGAGGCCGAGCGTGCCCGGGGTGACGATGCCGAAGAAGCGGCCGACGAAGAAGCTGCCGGCCAGGTAGCGAAAGGGCAGCAGCAGGTCCTGCCCGTGCAGCAGCAGCTGCCAGCGGCGGATGTTCGCGAAGATGCCCACCAGCTTGACCGCGACCGCCACCAGGAGCCACGGGACGAAGCGCGCGGGGTCGATCCCCTTGATCTCCGCGAGCAGATCGCTGGGCGAAATGCCGCTCTTGGTGAACAACCACCAGAAGACAAGGAGCGTCAAAGCGAGCTTGACGGCGACGACGAGGGCTTTCTTGGTTCCTGGGGGCATGGCGGCGGAATCTATCGGATCGCCAGCGGATTGCACGCAGGGCCTCCGCCTTGCGATAGTGGTCCCGGTGCGTCTCCTCTCCTTCCTGCTGGTCGTCCTCTTCGCCGCCCCCGCTGCTGCGGCCGGGTTCGACGACATCGACGTCGATCGCCTCAACGCGATCGAGCCGGCGCGTCGGCAAGCCCGCTTCAATCAGGTGGTGCGCGAGCTGGTGATGGCGGCGACCCCGGCGCCCAACCACGCGGTCGCGGCCCTGGGCCTCTACGAGCTGGAGGCGGGCATCGAGACCCGCCTCGCCTTCATCCACACCGGCGCGGCCGCGGGGGAAGCCACCTCCGCCTGGCAGGACCTGGTGGAGGACGGGGACCCGGCGCCGGTCTACTTCAGCCCGGGCCTCGTGCTGCGCAAGGGCTTGCCCTACGGCTTCGAGGTCGGCGGCCGCGCCAACTGGATCCTGATGACGCGGCAGTTCGTGATCAGCGGCTACGGCCGCGCGGTGCCCTTCGGCGGCTGGTCGAAGGTGCCCGACGTCTCCATCCAGTGGGGCTACACCGGCTACGTCGGCAACGCGCAGCTCCAGCTCGGCGTGTTCGACCTGGACGTGACCATCGGCTACGGCTTCAAGGTGCCCGGCACGGCGCTCAAGCGCGCCGTCACCATCTCCCCCTTCGGCGGGTACAGCTTCCTGCTGGCCGACGCCTCCCCCGGGCAGGTGGACGTCGATCTGGTGGGCCCCGTCAGCGGCGACGCCGACCGCGCCGGCCCGGGGGTCAACCCCCTGGACTATCGGTTCCACCGGATCGTCTTGGGCGTGGACATCGGCGGCGGCGGGGCCTCGTTCCGGGTGGGCGGCGACGTCAACTTCCCGCGGGCCGGCGCCATCACGGCCGCCGTCAACGTCGCGGTCACCGGCACGATCTGAGGCTGGGGCATCGCCCGGTTCGCGGGGCCGGACGCCGCCGCGGGCGACCGTCGCCGCTCCGACCTACGCTGGAAGCCCCGGGGCCTTGCGGGCCAGGGGGTCCATGGAGCGCGTGATCTCCAGGGCCAGATCGGGACGATCGGAGATGATGCCGCTGACCTTCATCGACGCCATCTGCCGGATCCGCTCGGGCTCGTTGACCGTCCAGGTGTTCACCGCCAGGCCGCGGCTGTGGGAGCGTCGGACCAGGTCGGCGGTGACCAGATCGTGGCGCGGATGAAGCGCGTAGGTGGACAGCAGCGGCGCGGACCAGGGGCGGCGCAGCAGGACGTCCCGGGCGCGGCCCACGGCTCCCCGGCCGCCGGTGGGCGGGTACAGCAGGCCCAGGGGCGCCGAGCAGCGGCTGCGGGCGCGGGCCAGGGCGAAGGGGTTGAAGGCGGACAGGATCACGTCGGCGTACAGGTCCATGGACGCGATGATCTCGCCCACGGCCAGGGCGCTGCCGTCGCCTTCGGGGCTGTCCTCCTTGATCTCGATGTTGAAGCGCACCTGGTCCCGCCAGGACTCCAGGACGTCGACCAACAGCGGCACGCGCTCGCCCGCGAAGCGGTCGGAGAAGTGGCTGCCCACGTCGACGGCCTGCAGGTCGGCCAGGGAGAGGTCCGCCACGGCGACGTCCACGCCCCCGGTGCGCAGCAGGGTGGCGTCGTGCAGGACCACCAGCTCCCCGGTGGCGCAGCGGCGCACGTCGAACTCCAGGTAGTGCACGCCCAGCTCCACCGCCTGGGCGAAGGCCGCCTGGGTGTTCTCCGGGGCCAGGAAGGAGCCGCCCCGGTGGGCGTGGATCTGCACCGCCGGGGCCTTGGGGGGCTCGACGCGGTGCTTGCGCCAGTTGCGCGGGCGGCGCTCACTCTCGCGGGGGCGGGTGGTCGTCATCGGCGGCAACGTACCAGCGGGTTGTGGGCCCTGCTGCCCCTGCTTTCGCTGCTGCCGCTGCTGGCGGGCTTCACGTCGACGGAGCCGCACCTGGGGCTGCGCGCGGCGATCGAACCGGAGACCGGCGCCGTGTCCGGCACCCTGACCTGGCGCTTCACCAACACCACGCTGCTGCCCCTGGTGGAGGCCTGGCTCTTCCGCTACCCCGACCAGTACGCGGTCGATCCCCTGCTGGACGACATTCTGGGGGCGCGCGTCTACCCCTCCGGCTTCGACCCCGGCGGCCAGGAGCTGGGCGACGTGCTCGTGTCCTACGACGACGGGAGCGATCGGCCGGCGGCGCCCGAAGAGTTCGACCTGGACGGCGTTCCCCTGATCCGGGTGCCCCTGCCCGTCGCCCTGCTGCCTGGCCAGTCGGCCACGCTCAGCGGCGCCTTCAGCACGCAGATCCCCCGCCGCTACGGCACCTTCGGCCGCTACCGGGGCACCTTGACGGTCAACGGTGGCCTGGCACCCCTCCCCCTGACGTTGGGCCCCGCCGGCTGGCGCCACCTGGAGCCCCCCGCCACCCTGCCGCGCGAGGCCGAGCTCAGCCTGCCTGAGGGCTGGGCCCTGAGCGTCGCCGGCATCAGCCCCGACCCCGCCGCCTCCCGCTTCGTGCCCGACGCGCGCCGCCCCGTGCAGGTCACCATCGAGCCCGCCGGGGCCGGTCGCCAGCGCGTGCTGCTGCGGGCCGAGGGGCTGCGCTGGATCTCCCTGAGCGCCCGCCGCCAGCGGGGCCCACCCCTGCGCGCCAACCTCCCCCTGGACCCTGATCACACCCTGTCCTGGTTCGGCGCCCCCATCCGGCGGGTGCAGGCGCGGTGGCTGCGTCGCGGGGCGGCGGCGGCGGCGGCGACCCTGAGCGAGGTGGGGCTGCGCCTGGGCGACGTCGTGCTGGTGGAGGCCCCCCTGCGCCGCAACCTGGTGGAGCGGGGGGAGGGCGTCATCTACGTCTCCGACCGCTTCTTCGAGGCCGAGACGCTCTTCTGGCGCTACCACGACCTGCACCTGGCCCGGGCGATGATCGCGGGGGAGATCGAGCCCCTGTCCATCGAACGGGAGGACCCTCGGTTGGAGCCCCTGGTCACCGACGGCGTGAGCTGGCGGCTGGTCCCGGCCTACCTGGGGCACCGCTGGCGCAACCACGACAACCTGCGGCGCATCCTCGACCGGCTGTCCTTCCTGCCCGAGGTCGACAGCATCCTGCAGACGCCCGTCTTCCCCTTCGCCGACCAGATCTTCGACGACCCGTGGGTGGTGGACCCCCTGCGCGCCGACGTCCGCCGCTTCAACCGCCCCCTGCGCACCGGCCGCACCCTGCTGATCCGCCTGGAGGACCGGCTGGGCGCCGAGCCCCTGGAGGCGGGCGTGGCGGCCTGGATCGATGGCGACGGACCCCTGTTCGAGGGGCTGGAGGGTCGCAGCGGGGAGCCCGTCCTGGACCTGGTGGAGCACTGGATGGGGCCCGTGGCCCGCGTGAACCTCAAGGTGGAGGGCGTCGACCGCGCTCGCCAGCCCGACGGCACCTGGCGCACCCGCGTGACCGTCCGGCGCACGCAGCTGGAGGGCGCCACCGTGGACGAGGTGGTGGAGGTGCGGCTGGACCCCGCGCTGGGCAAGAAGGGCCGGCACACGCTGGTGTGGCGGGGGCAGGAGGAGCTCCGGTCCTGGGAGGTGGAGACGCAGAAGCGGGTCGCCTCCGTGGTGGTCGACCCGCGCGGGCGCATCCTGGAGGTGGACGACGACGGCCTGTCCCTCAAGAAGGACAACCGCCTGCCCCGGGCCACCAAGGTCACCGGCATGGCCTACCTGCTGTCCGCCGACGGCGTGGGCGGGGTCGAGGCCTACGCGTTCGTCGGCTTCCGCCCGCGCCACGATCTGCAGCACCAGGTCCGGGTGCGGGTCTGGACCGACTCGGAGGCCTGGGTGGGCGCCGGCCCCTCCTACACCCACTACTTCGGCCCCCCGCGCATCGGCAGCTACCGACGCCACCGCATCGTGGCCTCCATCGACCTGCAGTACCTCAAGCAGGAGTACCGCCCCACGGACGCGCCGCTGCTGCTCAACGCGGGCCTGTCCTACGTCTACGACACCCGGAGCGCGGCCTTCTCGCCGTCCCACGGGGAGCGGATCGCCGTCTCCGCCTTCGCTGGGCGGGACTTCGCGCTGGAGGGCGACGCGGCCCGGCCCCCGGCGGACAGCGGCTTTGTGGGCGTGGACTTCGAGGCGCGCAAGCTGCTGCCCCTGCACCCCTGGCACGTGCTGGCCCTGCGGGGAAAGGTGGGCATCGTCGCCGGCTCCGTGGAGCACCGGCAGTTCGCCCTGGGCGGCAACAACGACCTGCGCGGCACCCCCGCAGGCCACCGCTTGGGCCGCTTCCGCGCCCTGGCGTCGGTGGAGTGGCGGCACGACTTCATCAAGGACGCCGACGTGCCCCTGCCGCTGCTGCGCGCCCGCGGGCTGCAGGGAGCGCTCTTCGCCGAGGCGGGCCTGGTGGGGCGGGAGCTGGACAAGCCCCCCGAGGACGGCGACGCCGGCATCAGCATCGGCTACGCCCTGCGGGTCTACCTGGACTGGGGCGGGGTGCTGCCGGCGATGGGCGGGGTGGAGTTCGCCTGGTCGCCGAACGTGCCCATGGGCCGCGTGCCGATCATCGGCCCCGTGGAGACCTGGCCGGAGATCCCGCTGCAGGTCTACTTTGTGGCTTCGCAGTCGTTTTGAGGGGGGGCGAGCGGCCGTCGAACCTGGGGCTCAGCACGGAGGCAGAGAGAGCACGCAGGTTGCACAGAGCGACGTGCAGCCGCGATCGGGGTGGTCAGCTGGATCCGTCAAGGTCGGTTGGAGTACCCAAACCACTTGGGGTCGTCCATGTGGAAGCTGAATGTCCGGAAGTCGTAGCGATGGTCGATGAAGCACTCCTCCACCGTGAGGTCGAAGCTGAGTTCGAGCTCGCGCTCCTCGTCGCCCCGCACTTCCCTCAGGCGCAGCTCCTCGGCCACCAGCCCTCCGACGGTCATGCCGGATGGCTCGAACGTCACGTCCACCGGTTGGTCGTCGCCCTGTGCGCTCGCGAACCAGGGCCCCAGGCCTTCCCGCAGGGCCCCGCGGTCCCACCCGCGCACCAGCCCTGTCCCAAGCCCCGAACACTCCAGGGAGTCCGCGAGGGCTGAGAACCGATTCGGCACTCCGGACGAGAGGTCCAGTCGAACCCGCTCCGAGATTCCGGACTCGTCGCTGTGCTCTTCGGTCCACCAGGTCTGCGAGCGGAGAAGCCGCGTCGGTGAGCCATTGCGGACCAGCTCGATCTCCAGGCGCGTGGTGTGGGTTCCCAAGATCGCCTCGGTGAGCGCTGCCGCTTCCCGATAGGTGGCCGCCGCGTCCTCGCAGGCCACGTCGCCCGTGGCCTCCCCACCGAGCAGCCCGTCCAGCCGATCCTCGATGGCTGCGTGAGCCGCGCGGAGCGTGTCGCAGTATCCGCGCACGGGGCTGGCCACCAGGTATGCGTAGCGGAAGCTGACGCCGGCGAATCTACCTGGGTTCAGGTTCGGGAACTCCTCCACCACGGCCAGCGCGCTCTCGACGGGCCCGAAGCAGAGTTCTCCGTCGATGGAGAGCTCGTCGGTGTCGCAAGGAGGAGGCTGCGGACTGCACGCGGCGAGGAGCGCGATCGCGGGGATGGGGGATGCGAGTCGAATCACGGGCTCTGGCCGAACATCAGCTTCCCCGTGATTCGATGCCGAGCCATGCCCCACCCCGTGGTCGACTGAATGTCGAGCAACGCAACGACCCTACATTGGTCTTGGGGGAAGACTGGGACCCGCAGCAGCGGCCCGGCCCCGAGCGTCATCCCCCTTCAAATCGGCCGGTCCCCGTACACGTGAAACACGTCCTCGCCCATCTGGAAGCTGAATGTCCAGACGTTGTACCGGTGCTCGATGCGGCACTCTTCCAGGGTGAGGTCGAAGCTGAGGTTGATCGTCCGGTCCTCGCCGCCGTTCGTCTCCGCGATCACGACGTCGTCGGCCACTAGCCGCGGGACGGCTGTGTCGGATGGCTCCAGCACGGCCTCGACAGGATGCTCCTGACCGAGGCCGGTGAACCACGGTCCCAGCCCCTCTCTGATCGCCACGGAGTCCAGGCCCAGCACCTGCCCCGTCCCGCGCCCGCTGCAGACAAGGGAGTCAGCCCGGACGTCGTACTTGTTGGCGTCGGTCGTGATGAGGTCGATCCAGATCTGTTCGGAGAGCCCAAGTTCGCCCTCTCGGCCCTGCGTCCACCACGTTTGCGATCGGATCATCGGCGTGGATGCTCCATTCCACCGCAGGTCCAGGCGAAGGTGCGGGATCCGACCCCCAAACAGTCCGGCCGAAACCTTTGCCGCTTCCCGATAGGCGGCGGCCGCGTCCTCGCAGGCCACCTCGGCCGAGGGGTCCCCGCCGAGCAGGTCATCCAGCCGAGCCTCGACGGCGGCGTGAACGGCGCGGAGGGTGTCGCAGTACCCGGGCACGGGGCTGGCCACGAAGTACCAGAATCGATTGGTGTCCCCGCCCATTCCTCCGGGATTGACGGCAGGAAACTCCTCCACCACGGCCAGCGCGCTCTCGACGGGCCCGAAGCAGAGTTCTCCCTCGATCGAGAGTTCGTCGGTGTCGCAGGGGGGAGGCTGCGGACTGCACGCGGCGAGGAGCGCGATCGCGGGGATGGGGGATGCGA
>CALCXL010000450.1 GCA_937907595.1 uncultured Pseudomonadota bacterium | reverse complement strand
AGGAGGAGCGCGTCGCCCGCGCCCGGCTGGCCGAGGTCACCGCCGAGGACGTGGTGCGGGTGGCGAAGGCCTGGCTGACCGAGGACCGGGCGGTGGCCATCCGCCGCCCCGGGGAGCCCGAGCTGCCGACGATGACGGCGCCGCCCCTGGAAGCCCTGCCCCTGCGCACGGGGGCGCGGTCCGTACTGCACGACCAGGTGATGGCCCTGGGCGCCGACCCGATGGTGCCCCAGGAGCTGACCGCCGGCGTCGACTACAGCCGATCGGACACGCCCGCCGGGCCGCTGTACGTCGCGAAGAACCCCTACGACGACCTCTTCCGCCTGACGCTGCGCTGGTACACCGGCAGCGAGCGGGACCCGCTGCTCTGCGACGCCCTGGCGCTGTGGATCCGCTCGGGGGCGGGGGACCTGGACCGCACCGCGTTCGAGGCGACCCTCTACTCGCTGGCGGCCGACGTGGATGTGCGCTGCGGGCAGCGGCACGTCGACGTCGTGTTGACCGGCCCTGGCAGCGCCCTGGCGGAGCTCCTGCCCCTGGTGGAGGAGCGCCTGCGCGCGCCGGTGGTGGATCCCGCCGACGCGAAGAAGCAGCTGGCCGACCGCGTGGCCCGGCGACAGGAGGACCGCAGCACCCTGAACTGGTCGGCCGGCGCCCTCCGGGCCTTCGCGCTGCACGGCGAGGAGAGCCCCTGGCTGGGCGGCGCGCCCACGGACGAGCAGGTGCTCTCCCTGGAGTTCGCGGACCTGGCCGCGCGCACCGCGCCCCTGCTGTCCACCCGCCGCACTTCGCTGTACACCGGCCCCCAGGGCGAGTTCGACGTCACCCGCCTCCTGGCCCGGCCCGACGTGCTGTACCAGGACCCGCCGGAGCAGCCGCCCATCGCCTACCAGAGCCCCCAGAAGCCGCGGCTGCTGCTGCTGCACCACGACTCGGCCCAGGCCAACGTGCAGTTGGTGATCCCCGACGTGCCCTGGTCCGAGGAGGAGTACGCCCTGCGCGCGCTCTGGAACGAGTACGTCGGCGGCAGCGCGGGCCTGGTCTTCCAGGAGATCCGCGAGGCGCGCGGCCTGGCCTACTCGGCCTGGGCCAGCTACGGCAGCGGCTGGCGGCTGGGCGATCAGAACCTGGTCAGCGCGGGGGTGGGCACGCAGCCCGACAAGGCCGCCGACGTGGCGGGCCTGCTGCTGGAGCTGCTGCGCGACCTGCCCCAGGACCCGGATCGCTGGGGCCGGGCGAAGACGTCGACGGTGGAGAAGCTGCGCAGCCAGCGCATCGCCTTCAACGCGGTGGCGGGCACCGCCGAGGCCTGGCGGCTCAAGGGGCACACCGCGGACCCGCGCGAGGATCGGCTGCGCAGCCTGCGGGCGCCGTCGCTGCACGACGTGGCGGAGTGGGCCCAGCGCTTTGAGTCCGTGCCCTTCACCCTGGCGGTGGTGGGCGACGTGGATCGCATGGACCTGGACGCGCTCGGAGCCCTGGCGCGCATCGAGCGGGTGGAGCTGGACGCGATCTCGCGCTGAGATCGCCGCCGCAGGACGTCGCCCCGACCGCCCCCGGCGCGGCTCGAATCGCTTTGCAAGCCCCGCGGCCCTCGCTACGGTCCGCCGATGCGAACCACCGGCCTGCTGCTCTCCGCCTTGGTGCTCCCCACCCTGCTCCTCCCCGCCTGCGCCGAGCCGCCCGCGGAGGTGCCGGACACGGTCGGTGAGCTCAACCTGGACCTGGGCGAGCTCAGCCTCTGGCTCTTCGCGCACCTCAACGACGACAACATCGACCAGCTGGGCGTGGGGGCCCGGGACATGCGGGCGCTGCTGCAGGACCACAGCGCCGCCCTGGACGATCACACCGACCGGGAGCCCCGCACCTGGGGCCTGCCGATCCTGGATGGGGACAACCTCAACGTGAACGTCTGGGCCGGCGCGGATCCGGATCTGCAGCTGCCCGTCGGCGTGGGCTTTCGCAGCCAGCACAGCCTGGACGACCACGGCTTGGCGCTGCAGTTGACGGACCAGACCCCGGTGGAGACGGCGAGCTCGGCCTCCTACGACCGGGAGTTCCTGAGCGACGTCGGCTGCTTCGTCGACGGCAGCTGCGACTCGCTGACGGCGCGCGAGACGATCCACCGGGTCAACTCGCTGCTCGATCTGGTCTACGTCCAGGAGAAGGAGTACCGGCGGGTCCCCCTCTACGAGGAGGAGGGCGTGATGATCCTGGGCCGCTCCTGGACCACGCAGCAGTACCGCGAGGAGGCGCCCAACCAGGACACGATCGACCAGTGGACCGGCATGTCCATCAACATCAGCGAGGGGGACAGCACGCTGCGCTTCAACACGCTGTGGGGCTCCAGCAACCTGGCGCTGCAGGACAGCTTCCTCATCAGCCAGGTGGCCGACGGCATGGAGGAGGGCTACCTGGCCACGGAGGCCTGGCTCGCCGCGAACTGAACGCGGTCGGCTTCGTCGACCCTCGCGGGGCTGCGCGCGGATCTGCCTCACGGTGCTCGGTCGGCATCCTTGCCGCAGGCTGCTAGGTTTGCCCCCTTCACAGCGGAGGCAGCATGCCCACTCGGCAGGAGATGTGGGACCGCCTGGGCGGTCACGTGGACGTCCTGGTCATCGGCGGCGGGATCAACGGCGCGGGCATCGCCCGGGACGCGGCGCGCCGTGGCCTGAAGGTTGCGCTGGTGGAGATGCAGGACCTGGCGTCGGGCACGTCGTCGCGGTCCAGCAAGCTGGTGCACGGCGGCCTGCGCTACCTGGAGCAGGGCGAGTTCAGCCTGGTCTTCGAGGCCGTGAGCGAGCGCCGCATCCTCATGGACATCGCGCCGCACCTGGTCAACCCCCTGGGCTTCCTGTTCCCGGTCTACAAGGGCGGCCGCCGCAACCTGACCACGATCACCGCGGGCATGGCGCTGTACGAGGGGCTGTCGCTCTTTCGATCGCCCCAGCGCTACCGCAAGCTCAAGCCCAGCTCGGTGGCGGAGGAGGAGCCCACCCTGCGCCAGGAGGGGCTCAAGGGCGCGCCGCTGTACTACGACTGCTCCACCGACGACGCCCGCCTCACGTTGGAGAGCGCGCTGCAGGCCGCGGACACCGGCGCGGTCGTGGCCACCTGGACCCGGGCGACGGCGTTTGAGCGGGACGAGGCCGGCCGCCTGGTGTCGGTGACGGTGCAGGACGCCTTCAGCGGGGAGACCAAGGTCGTGCAGGCCTCCGCGGTCATCAACGCTACGGGGCCCTGGACCGATCGCACCATCGAGCTGAGCGGGGTGGACGACGCCGCGGACCTGCTGCGCCCCACCAAGGGCGTGCACGTCGTGGTGTCCCGGGACCGGCTGCCCGTGAACCACGCCGTAGTCTGCTTTCACCCCCGCGACGGCCGCGTGCTCTTCGCCATCCCCTGGGGTGACTGCACCTACGTCGGCACCACGGACACGGACTTCGACGGCGATCCGGCCCACGTGCACGCCGACCGGGCCGACGTCGACTACCTGCTGGAGACGCTGGCCCACTACTTCCCCGAGTGTCAGGTCGCGCACGCGGACGTGCACTGCACCTGGGCGGGCCTGCGCCCCCTGATGCGCCCCACGGAGAAGGCGGGCAAGGAGATGGACGAGTCGGCGGTCTCCCGCGAGCACCGCATCGTGGTCGGCGAGGACGGGCTGATCACCATCGCGGGCGGAAAGCTGACCACCTACCGCCTCATGAGCAAGGAGGTGGTGGACACCGCCGTCAAGCTCCTGCGCCTGCGGGGCGACGTTCCGCGCAAGCTCAACGAGCCGCGGACGGAGGAGGAGCCGCTGCCCGGCGGGGTCAACTGGCCCGCCGACGACGACCACGGCCGCGTGGCCGAGCAGGTGCTGGACGTGGGTGGGGGCCGCATCGCCGCCGACACCGCCCAGCTGCTGGCCAACACCTACGGCATGCGCAGCATGGAGGTCGCCCGCCTCTGCCGGCAGGACGCCACGCTGGCCGAGCGCATCGTGCCCGAGCGGCCGGAGATCTTCGCGCAGGTGGACTACGCCGTGCACGAGGAGCTGGCGGCCCGCGTCACCGACGTGCTCAAGAACCGGACCCAGCTGTACTACCGCCACCACGACCAGGCCCTGGGCGCGGTGGACGCGGTGGCGGCGCGCATGCAGACCCTGCTCGGCTGGACCGACGAGCAGCGGGAGGGCTCGGCGAAGGACTACCGCCGGGAGGTGGAGGCGTCGCGGGCCTGGCAGCACGAGCGGGCGCCGGAAGCGTCGGAGCCCGAGGCGGACTGAGCGGGACCGGGGCGCCGACGAGCGGTCGGGGCCAGGCGGGCCCCGGTCGGCCGGTCAGCGCATGGGCGTGGCGGCGATCCAGGTCACGTTGCGCTTGCCCAGCTCCCGGGCGCCCTGCACGTTGCTGCCGTCGGCGTTCCAGTGGGCCAGGGTCAGCGTGCCGTCGTGCCGCACCACCTCCTGGTAGCGGCGGCCGTCGGGCAGCTCGGGGTTGGCGGCCACCACGGGCCCCTGGCACAGCACGTTGCCGTTGGTGTCCACGGCGGCGGACATGCAGTTGGTCATCACCGAGCGGCCGGTGCCCTCCGCCGGGCGGTGCACGACCTGCAGGCTGGCGCCGGCCTGGACCAGACCCTGAAGCCGGCCCAGGGCCGCGGGATCGGGCTCGTCCTGGGTGGCGGGGGAGAACTCGTAGACGACGTGGGCGCTGTGCTTGACCAGCAGGGTGGTCTGGCCGCTGACGGCCTTGAGGGTGGCCTGCATGGTGATCTGCGCGGCCGCGACCTGCTCCACCTGGCTGGTCACGGTGTTGAGCTGGGCCTGCATCCGCTTCTGCTGCGGGGACAGCTCGGCCACGGCCGGGTCGCCCAGGACGCTGCGCGCGATCTGGCCCTTGTCGCAGCCGTTGACCCGGAAGATCAGGGCCGACAGCACGATCACCAGCAGGATCGTGCCGAATCGCACGTTTTCAGCGGTGTACCAGGGGGTCTTGGGGCTCTCTGCGTCGGACATCGCGTGCAC
>CALCXL010000449.1 GCA_937907595.1 uncultured Pseudomonadota bacterium | reverse complement strand
AGATGGACGCGTTCGATACGCTGCACGAGGCCAGCTACCACGCGATCCAGGAGCTGGGCATCGCCCGCAAGGACCTGCTGTCCCTCGTGGACGCCTTCCTGGGACGCACGTCGCAGGTGCTGGCCGTCGACCGGCAGGTGCACGGCATCGCCCGCAAGGCCCGGCTCAAGCTGCCGGCCCTGCGCGAGCGGCTGGCGGCGGCGCTGTCGGACAAGGGCAAGAAGGACCCGTTCCGCCAGGAGGCCCAGCAGCTCACCGACCAGCTCAACGAGTGCGAGCGGCGCCAGCTGCTGCTCTGCGCGACGATGGGCATCGACCCCGAAGTCACCAAGCTGCTGCACAACCGCATGAAGCACCACGAGCGCGGCGGCCGGAAGGCCAAGGAGGAGCTGACCGAAGCCAACCTCCGCCTGGTGGTCTCCATCGCCAAGAAGTACGCCAACCGCGGGCTGTCGCTGCCGGACCTGATCCAGGAGGGCAACATCGGCCTGATCCGCGCGGTGGACAAGTTCGAGTACCGCCGGGGCTACAAGTTCAGCACCTACGCCACCTGGTGGATCCGGCAGGCCGTCTCCCGCGCCATCGCGGACCAGGCCCGCACCATCCGCATCCCGGTGCACATGGTGGAGACGATGAACAAGGTCAACCGCACCACGCGGGACCTGCTCAACGAGCTGGGTCGGGACCCCTCCCCGGACGAGATCGCCGAGCGCCTGGACATGGGCGTGGACAAGGTCCACGGCATCCTGCAGATGAAGAAGCGCACGGCGTCGCTGGACGCGCCCGTGGGTGAGGACGGGGACGCCAGCCTGGGCGACCTGATCCCCGACGACAAGAGCACGTCGCCGGCGGAGGCCTGCATCCAGGCCGCCCTGCGCCGGGAGACGGAGCGCCTGCTGGCGACCCTGACGCCGCGCGAGGAGCGGGTGCTGCGCCTGCGGTTCGGCATCGGCGAGAACGCCACCCACACGCTGGAGTCGGTGGGCAAGGAGTTCGCGGTCACCCGCGAGCGGATCCGCCAGGTGGAGGCCAAGGCCATGCGCAAGCTGCGCCACCCCTCGCGCCGTCGCCGCCTGGATCCCTTCGTGGAGTCCAACGGCATGCCCTAGCGGTCCGCCGCCAAGAACGTTCACGAGGGCGGTCCAACCGGGCCGCCCTCGTGCGTTCTGCCCCCCCCGTCTCGGCGGCCTGCACCCGCGCCCCCGATGGAGCCGGCACCCTGGCCCGGGATCTGCATCCGAAAGCTCGCGCGTGCATGACCCTCGTCGTGGCACCATCCTGTCTCCCGGAGGATTCATGCATCGGCCCGCAGCGGCAGCTCTCGTTCTGCTGTTCCCAACGCTCGCGCTGGGGGCGACGCCTCAGCAGATGACGGCGGCGATGGAGATCCCCGACGAGGACATCGTCGACCGCAACGGCATGGCCACCAGCCAGCAGGGCGACGTGCGGCTGGATCTGGGCGTGGTGGATCCCACCAACGAGGACATGGCGCTCATGAGCACGGGACTGGCGTCCACGGTGCAGAACGGCGTCGACGACGACCTGGGCGGCGGCGGCATCGACCTGACGGACCCCAGCTCGCCCGTGCACGACCAGATCCTGCTGGAGGTCACGCTGCGGGTGCCCGAGGGCATCCACTCCTTCAGCTTCGACTGGTTCTTCCTGAGCCGCGAGTACCCCTTCTACGTGGGCAGCGAGTTCAACGACCGCTTCACCGTCGTGCAGACCGGGCTGGAGTACAACGGCAACATCGTGTTCGACGACGACGAGAACGTGGTCGACGTGAACAACGCCTTCTTCCGGGTCGTGGATGGCGAGTCCCTCAACGGCACCGGCTTCTGGCGGGCCTCCAACGGCACCCCGAACGACTTCGACGGCGGCGGCACGGGCTGGGTCACCACGCGCAGCCCGGTGGCGCCCGGGGAGGAGGTCCACCTCCGCTTCGACACCCACGACGTGTCCGACGGCATCTACGACTCGGCCACGCTGCTGGACAACTTCCGGTGGAGCGAGGACGAGATCGACGACCCCATCTCCGCGGTGCGGGCCGAGCTTCACTACCTGAGCCCCAAGTCGGCGTCGGTCTCCGGCGGGGACGAGGTCCTGCTGGTGGGCCGGGGCTTCACGCCCTCGGCCGAGGTCTGGTTTGGCGAGGCGCTGGTGCCGCCCGACGACGTGGTGCTGCTGGAGCCGGAGGTGCTGCGCGTGCGCGTGCCGCCGTCCCCCCACGGCGCCGAGCTGGTGGACGTGTCGGTCAGCGTGTCCGGCGAAGGGGAGGTCCTGCGCGGCGGCTTCGCCTGGGTGACCCGCAGCACGGACAGCGCGCCCCCGGAGCTGTACTCCATCGAGCCCCTGGAGTCCGAGGCCCGGGGCGGGGTGCCGGTCACGCTGATGGGCCGCGGCTTCGACGAGACCACGCGGATCTGGTTCGGCGACGTGGAGGCCACCAACATCGACCTCATCACCAGCCACGAGCTGCACGTGGTGGCGCCGACCCTGGAGGTGGGCAGCCACGTCCTGGCGGTGGGCAACGCCCTGGGGCGCTTCGAAGGCCGCCCGCACCCCTGGTTCGCGCGGGGGGAGCTGGAGGAGCCGGTGCTGCAGACGGGCGACCTGGACGGCTGCTCGGTGAGCGGGGGCAGCGGCGGAGCGATCGCGCTGTTCGCAGGCTTGCTGTTGCTGGCGCGGCGACGACGCGTGCTGTTGGCGGCGGTGCTGCTGGTGGGCTGCGGGAGCGACGGCCAGGTCACCCAGCGCTACTTCCCGCACCCCACCGCCAACGCGCGGGTGATCTACGGCGACGAGGTGCCGACCGAGGATCTCAGCCCCCTGGGGCAGATGGCGGTGACGGCGACCACGCTGGAGCCCGTGCTCATCGATGGCACGCAGTCCTTCGCCGAGGGCGCCTCCCGCCTGACCTACCAGTGGGCGGTGCTGCAGTCGCCGGCCGGCGGCACGACGGAGCTGACGCTGTTGGACCCCGAGGGATCGCAGGTGGAGCTGCGACCGAACGTGCCGGGGACCTGGCTGGTGGAGCTGACCGTGGAGGACGAGCGGACCCGGCGATCGCACCCCTCAGCGGTGGTGATCCAGGCGGTGCCCTCGGCGTCCCTGCGGGCGCTGCTGGACTGGAACGACGCGGGCCACGACCTGGACCTGCACGTCATCGGGCCCGACGGCGGCTACTTCGCCGACAGCGACTGCCACTACGCCAACCCGAACCCGGGCTGGGGCTCACCGGACCTGGTGTCCGACGATCCCCGGGTGGGCGAGGACGTGGACGGCAACATCGACCAGCAGCTGGAGGAGGAGTTCACGCTGTCGGAGACGGCGCCGGGCACGTACACGGTGCTGGTCCACCACGTCAACGACCGCGGCTCCGAGGAGGCCACCCGCGCCCGCCTGCTGCTGTGGATCGGCGGCCGGCAGCACGAGCTCTTCCTGCCCGACCGCTCGCTCCGCCAGGGCGAGGTCTGGCGGGCGGTCAACATCGGCATGCCCGGCGGCCTGGTCAACGAGATCGACCAGCTGACCACCCACGCCCAGCTGGGCGGCCCGGTGATCAACGAGCGGGAGGTGTTCTAGCCCTCACGCGTCCGACGACGACGGCAGGGGGGGACGGGGAGGAGCGGAGAGCAGCAGGGGGAAGGGGCAAGCTCGGGCCCGAACAAAAAAAGGCCGAGGTCCTGTCGGAGGCCGAAGCCGCGCGGAAACGCGAGTCCGCCAGCGGCCCCCGATCCGCCCTCTTCGCCTCTTCGAACTTTCGCCCTTTCGCGATGGGACCGGAGGCCCGCGCCCGCGCCGAACCGCACAAGCACCCCGGCATCAAGGCCGCCGCCCCAGCCCACCCGGCCCCAGACCCCACGCTTCCGCCCTCCCGCGCTCCCGCGTCCTCGCCCGCCGCCGCAGGCACCAAGC
>CALCXL010000448.1 GCA_937907595.1 uncultured Pseudomonadota bacterium | reverse complement strand
AAGCTCGTCTGGCGTTTGTCGTTGGCATTGAAGGGGGAGATGCGCACCAGGCGGTGGACGCCCTGCTCGCTGCGCAGGTAGCCGAAGGCGTACTCGCCCTCGATGGAGAGGGTGGCCGACTTGATGCCCGCCTCCTCCCCGTCCTGCCGATCGAGCACGCTCGCCTTGAAGCCCTGCTGCTCGGCCCAGCGGATGTACATGCGCAGCAGCATCTCCGCCCAGTCCTGGGCGTCCGTGCCGCCGGCGCCGGCGTTGACCTCCACGATGGCGGAGTTGGCGTCCTCGTCGCCGGAGAAGAGGGTGCGCAGTTCCAGCCGCGCGAGGTCCCGCTCCAGACCGGGCAAGGCGTCGACTGCCTCCTGCGCGAACTCAAACTCGGCCTCTTCGGCGGCGAGCTGCACGGCCACGGCCGCGTCTTCCAGGCGGGCCGCCAGCTTGCGCCAGGTCGCCACCACGCTCTCGAGCTGGCTCTTGTCCCGCATCACCTGCCGGGCCGCGTCGGGGTTGCCCCAGAGGTCCGGATCGTTCGCTTGCTCGTTCAGCAGCTCCAGCCGCTCGAGCTTGCCGTCAACGTCAAAGATGCCCCCGCAGCCTTCGGACGCGCTCGTCCAGGCCGCTCAAGGTCTGCTTCAGGTCGTCAAGGGAGACCATGTGGTCCTCCGGGAGGGGGTGCTCAGGAGCCGCGGAGGGTACCGATGCGGCCCAGAGCCGTCCAGAGCGCCTGCTCCGCCGCCTCCATGACCGCGCGCTCGTCGGGCTCTTCGTGGTCGTGGCCCAGCAGGTGCAGCAGGCCGTGGATCAGCAGGAAGAGCAGCTCGTCGTCCAGGGCCCACTGACCCGGCTCGCATCGGCGGGACGCGGTCTCCACGGAGAGCACGACGTCGCCCAGGTTGCCCGGCTCGTCCAGGGGGAAGGAGAGCACGTCCGTGGCGGCGTCCCGGCCCCGCCAGTCCCGGTTGAGGGGGCGGATGAAGGCGTCGTCGCAGAGCACGATGGACAGCTCCGTGGGCGGATCGGCCAGGGCCTCTTGCCCGCGCAGGACCCCCAGGAGCCGATGCGCCCACCGGACAACCTCCCCGGACAGGGTCTCGTCCCCCGCTCCGTGGCAGGCGATCCCGACGACGTCAGTCGTCACCGCTCGCCTTGGGCGGCTTGGGGCCGGGCTTCTGGACCGCCGCTCCCGAGCCCTCCGCGGGCTCGGGGGGGATCGACGCCTTGCGCGCCTCCTCCGCCCGGGCGTCGGCGTCGGCCTTCGTCTCCGCGTCGGCCCTTGCCACGGCCTCGGCCATGGCGGCGTCGTCGGCCTTCGCCTTGATCTCCTCCTCCGCGCTGCGGCGGCGCTCCCCGGTGGTGGTGACGGACTTGTCGGGCCCCAGCTTCTGGGCCTGCCGCTCGGCGCGGGCGCGTTCCAGGGGGTGCACGCTCTCAGGCGGCGGGGTCTTGTTCGGGATCTCCAGGGTGATCGAGCTGGCCGGCACGCCGCGGGGCGCGCCCTTCTTGCCCGGGGTCGGAGCCGTCGGGTACTCGATCCGGTGGTGGTGGATGCCCAGCAGCACCTGGATGAACGTCTCCGAGACCGTGTGCAGGTCCTTGAGGGTGAGGGGGCAGTCCTCCAGCTGGCCGTCGGCCACCACGGAGTTCACGATCTTCTGCACCCGCGCGCGGATCGCGCCCTCGCTGTGGTTCGACAGGGAGCGGGTCGCGGCCTCGGCGCCGTCGGCGATCATCATGATCGCGGCTTCCTTGGTCTGGGGCTTCGGTCCCGGGTACCGGTAGTTGTGCTCCTCGGGCTTGCCCTTGTCGGGGTCCGCCTGCTGCAGGGCCTTGTTGTAGAAGAAGGAGACACGGGACGTACCGTGGTGCTGGGGGATCATGTCCACCAACGGCTCGGGCAGGTTGTACCGCCGCGCGAGCTCGATGCCCTCCTTGACGTGGTTGATGATCACCAGCCCCGACATGGACGGCGACAGCCGGTCGTGGGGGTTCTCGCTCTCCCGCTGGTTCTCGATGAAGTACTGCGGTTTCAGCATCTTGCCGACGTCGTGGAAGTAGGCACCCACCCGGACCAGCAGCGAGTTGGCGTGGATCGCCTCCGCGCCGGCCTCCGCCAGCGAGCCCACCACCATGCTGTGGTGGTAGGTGCCTGGCGCGTTGACGATCATCTCGCGGAGCAGGGGGTGATTCAGGTTGGTCAGCTCCAGCAGCTTGCTGTCCGTGAGGTATCCAAGCTGCTCGAACAGCGGCACCAGGCCCACGGCCAGCACGCCGGAGATGAGGCCGCCGGCCAGGGCGAAGATCACGTGCCAGGTCGCCTGCTGGATGCCCGCCTGCAGGGTCAGATCCTCCCCGCGCAGCCCGGTCAGCACCACCAGATCCATCGCCGCCACGAGCGCCGCGTTGGCCAGGGCCGCGACGAAGCCCGCCCGGAGCACGCGCCCCCGCTCGGAGGCGTGGCCGACGCCGCCCGCGGCCGCCACCGCCGACAGGATGTAGAAGACGCTCAACCAGGCCGTGCCGCCGGCGATGCTGGCGCAGACGATCCCGGTGACGATGGACCACACCAGCGCCGTCTCCGAGTTCATCAGCGTGCGGATCATGATGCCGCCCACCGCCACAGGGACGGCGTAGACGAAGGCCGAGGCGGGGATCGCGGGGATGACCTCGCTCACCGTGCGGCCCAGGCCCGCCATCAGGGCCGAGCCACCCGCGGCCAGCAGCAGCAGGGAGGCCATGGCGGCCAGGTCGACGAAGCGGCGGCGGAACTTGGCGACGAAGCGCCCGGCGAATTGCTCGAGCAGCGCCATGAACAGCAGGAGCAGGGTGGTCAGGGACAGCTGGTGAGCCCAGGGCCGGTAACCACGGGCCTCCCGGTTCTGGGACTCCAGGACCCGGAGGGTCCACTCGGAGACGGGCTCCCCTGAGCGCACGATGATCTGGCCCTTCTGGTACCTCGTCTGGACGGGCTGCACGCTCGCGGCGGCGAGCTGCCGGCGGACCTCCGTGGCCGACGCGTCGAAGCGCAGGTTGGGCGTCAGCAGCTGCCCAGCGAGGGCGACCGCCACCTGGCGCACGTGCACCGGGCGATCGGGGAAGTCCTCCAGGGCGACCTCCGCCACAAAGCGGCGGGCGGACTGCAGATCCCGCACCCCCCGGAAGTCCTGCAGGGGGTACTCGCGCCGAGCGCCGCCTTCGACCTCCACCACCAGGATCGAGCCGTCCTCGGGCAGATCGGCCCGCGACTGCACGACGTAGCCCGACATCGCCGCGCGGAGCAGCTCCTGCAGGTCCCGCTGGACCGCGCTGGACCAACGCACCACCTGAAGGGTGGCGGTGTCCGTGTCGCTCAGCTCCACGCCCAGGGTGGCCTCGAACTGCACGATCCTCTGGACGAGCAGCGCCGGGTCCGGTCCGGGCACGGGCGTCGCGGGTTGCGACCCGTCCTCGGCGGACGGCGGATCCCCGGGATCGGCGGCAGCCGGGGCGGCTCCGGGCACGGGCGCGGGGGGAGCGGGCTGGGTCTCGAAGAACGCGCGCATCTCGCCGAAGGCCTTGTCGACCCGCGCCTGGACGTTGCGGGTCAGCAGGACGTCGTATTCGAAGACCCGGGAGACGCCGTCCCGGGCCTGCTGTCGCTTCTGCTCGGTCAGGCCGGTGTCCTCCACCTCCAGGGCCCGGGTGGCGCGCAAGTCGCTGCGGGCGATGCTGCCGGCCTCCAGGTGGCGGGTGCCGGCGGTCGGCCGCCAGTCGACCATCAGGGCCGCGGCGACGGCCGCCGTGATCAAGCCCAGGAGGAACCGACCCCAACGGGGGTGCTCGGCCAGCCAGCCGGCCGCGCCCCCCTCGTCGTTCATACGCCGCTTGCGCTCAGTTCGTCGGTTCTTGGCCATGTCTCTGCTTCTCGCGCGCATCGGCGCGTTCGTATGCTTTGAGGATCCGACGGACCAGCGGGTGGCGGACCACGTCCACGCGTTCGAACTGCACGAAGGGGATGGCGTCGATCCCCTGCAGGATGCGCTTGGCATCGACCAGCCCGGAGTGGTGGTTGCGCTCCAGATCGATCTGCGTGATGTCCCCGGTGATGACCGCCTGGCTGTCGGCGCCCAGGCGGGTCAGGAACATCTTCATCTGCTCGCGCGTGGAGTTCTGCGCCTCGTCCATGATCACGAAGCTCTTGTTGAGGGTGCGCCCGCGCATGAACGCCAGAGGCGCGACCTCGATCGTGCCCTGCTCCACGAAGCGGGCGCAGCGCACCGGGTCCAGCATGTCCTGCAGCGCGTCGTACAGGGGCCGGAGGTAGGGGTTGACCTTCTCCGCCAGGTCTCCGGGCAGGAAGCCCAGCTTCTCCCCCGCCTCCACGGCGGGCCGGGTCAGGACGATCCGCTGCACGTCGCCGCGCTGCAGGGCCGCCACCGCCATCGCCACCGCCAGGTAGGTCTTGCCGGTGCCCGCGGGGCCGATGCCGAAGACGATGTCGTGCTTGCGCATGGCGTCGACGTAGCGCTTCTGGTTCGGGGTGCGCGGCGTGATCGCCTTGCGCCGGGCGGTCATGACGACCGTGTCCAGCATGAAGTCGCGCAGGTCGACGCCCGGGGCGGAGGCGGCCAGGCGAGCCGCGTGCACGATGTCCCGCGAGGACATGGCGTGGCCCGACCCCAACAGGTCGACCAGCTGCGCCAACAGGGCCGCGGTGGAGGCCTGAGCCTCCGGGGCGCCGCTGATCGTGAGCAGATTCCCGCGCTGGCCGATGCGCACACTGAAGAAGCGCTCGATCGCCGACAGGTTCTTGCGGCTCTCGCCGGCCAGCTCCCGCAGGAGGTGGTTGTCGTCCACCTGCAGGCGCGTCGTGTCGTCGACGTCGGGCGGTTCGGCGGTGGTTTCGATGGTGGGCGGCTCCGGGCGAAAGCGGCAGGCGGCCGAGGGGACCGCGGGCTGCGATCCGGCCGAATCTAGCAACGGGCCTCCCGTCCTACCAGCCCGCGGTTGACCGAGGGCCCCCGCGACCGCGTCGCGGCCTCAGCGTTGCACGAAGAGCAGGACGATCACGGGGGCCCCGGCCGGGTGCTCGCCCAGACCCTGGGGCAGCGTCGCGACGCCGATCCCCAGCTCGTCGAAGGCCTCCTCGAGGACGTGGGCCAGGCGCCCCGCCCGGGCGGGCTCCGTCGTCACCATCAGGTCGACGCTCACGCGGCCGACGGCGTTGAAGTGGAATCGAACCCGCCCGACCAGCTCGTCCCGCAGCGCCGCCGGCAGATCGATGCGCTGGGAGGCGACCACCGCCTCCGCCGCTTCCTGGGCCAACTCCGTCAGGCGATCGCGGGTGCGGAGCTCCGGGAGGGTCTGGCGGCGGCGCTCGGCGTTGATCGCGTCCAGCGCCAGCTCGGCCCAGCGCTCGGCGCCGCCCCGGGGCAGGGGCCGAGCGAAGACCTCGCTCACGACCGCCGACCAGCGCCCCCGGGCGTCGCGCTGCAGCACCACGCCCACTGCGCCGTCCTGGACCCCCGCGTCCAGCAGGTTGGCGCGGTGGGCCGGGCTGGCCATGAGCGCGGCGTGCGCCTCGGCGACGTGGGACGCCAGGGCGACGTTCTCCGTGGCGCGCGACGCGGGCACCCCGTGGGCGGTGAGGCGATCCAGCGCGGTGCCCGAGGACGTGTGGTGCCCGAATGGCTCGCCTCGAGCGATCTCCCCCGCGTGCTGGCGCGCGGCGCGGGTCATGGCGACGTTGCGGCTCAAGGCCGGCAGGTCCCGGGCGACCCGGGCGTTCTGGATCAGCCGCCAAAGGTGGTCCTCCGCCGCCATCGCGTCCTCGGGCCTCGGGGATCGGTCCGGCGTCTCCCCGGCTCCCACGATCCACGCACCTTCGGCCGAGTGCGCCGGCGCGCGCTCCTCGTAGGGGTCCCAGGCCGGTCGACCCTGTCCCGGAAAGGGATCGTTCGGATCGGGCAGCGCACCGGCTGAGGACGGACGGCCCGCCGGAGGGACGCGGCGCTCCCGCCACAGCGCGGCCACCTCCGGTCCCCGGGGGCCCTGGGCGACCACCTCGAGCAGCAGCTCGCCCGGCAGCTCGCCCGGTGCCCACTCGATCCGCCAGCCCTCGGCCAGGGGGACCGCATCGAATCGCTCGACCTCGCCGTCGGGGCGGGTCACAAACAGCGCCGGACGATCCAGGGAGGGCAGCAGGTCCAGGGCCAGCGTGCCCTGTTCGGGGTCCCCCGCGAAGCGGACCGCACGGCGCGTGAGCAGCACGGACACCGCCGTGCGCCCGCCCCCCTGGACCGAGGAGACAGCGAAGTGCGTGAAGCGATCCCATCGAATCCCCGGATCCGCCAGGACCGATCGAAGGGCGGCGAGGGGATCAGCGCCCCGCGCCACGACCGTGAGCGGGCGGAACTCGAAGTCGCGCAGGCCCGCCGCCCAGAGCTGGTGCCGCAGGGCCGCGGCGTCGCTCCGGCCCCCGAAGGCCTCGCGGGCCGCCCAGGAAGCCACGACGTCGAGGGCGCCGGTGTCCCGCGTGATCGGCGTGAGCCCGGCGGACTCACGCACCAGACCATCGATCCGCTCAGCCAGGGAGCCGCCCCGGGCGAGGCCGGGCAGGACCGCCAGAAGGAGGGCCAGCGCGAGGCCGATCCAGCGCGCCGCGTGAGGTGCGCGGGGCGCTCGATCGCTCCGCTTGACGGGTCCCCGCATGGCTCTAGAATCGTCCCCCTTTCCATGCCCACTCAAGGGCGCGCGGTGCGCAGACAGCCCCGCGCACGGAGTGCACTGAGATGATCGTCGGCGTCCCCAAGGAGATCAAGCCGCAGGAGTCCCGCGTCGGGCTCGTGCCCTCGGGGGTCCAGGCCCTTCGCAACCGCGGACACCGCGTACTCGTCCAGACCGGCGCCGGCGATGGCGCGGGTCTCAACGACGAGGAGTACGTGCGCCAGGGCGCGGAGATCCTGCCCGCGGCCGCCGACGTCTGGGCCGAAGCGGAGATGATCGTCAAGGTCAAGGAGCCGGTCGCCAACGCCGAGGGCGACGAGTTCTCCATGATGCGGCCCGGCCAGGTGCTCTACACCTACCTGCACCTCGCCCCCGATCCCCAGCAGTGCGCTCGCCTGCTGGAGCGGGAGGTCGTGGGCATCGCCTACGAGACGATCGAGGGACGCAACGGGGATCTCCCCCTGCTGGTGCCCATGTCCGAGGTCGCGGGCCGCATGGCCGTGCAGGCCGGGGCCACCTGCCTGGAGAAGCCTCACGGGGGCCGCGGCGTGCTGCTGGGCGGCGTGCCGGGCGTCGAGCCGGGGGTCGTCGTGATCCTGGGCGGCGGCGTGGTGGGCAAGAACGCCGCGAAGATGGCGATCGGCATGGGCGCCGAGGTCTGGATGCTGGACCTCAACCTGCAGACCCTGCGCTACCTGGACGACATCTGGGGCAGCCGGATCAAGACCCTGGCCAGCAACCAGCTGAACATCGAGAAGGCCCTGCGCCACGCGGACTTGCTGGTGGGCGCGGTGCTGATCCCCGGCGCCCGCGCGCCCCACCTCGTCACCCGGGACATGCTCCCCCTGATGAAGGAGGGATCGGTGATCGTGGACGTCGCCGTCGACCAGGGCGGCTGCGTCGAGACGACGCACCCGACCACCCACGCCGACCCCACCTACCTGGTGGACGGCATCCTGCACTACGGCGTGGCGAACATGCCCGGCGCCGTCGCCCGCACATCGGCCTTCGCCCTGAACAACGC
>CALCXL010000447.1 GCA_937907595.1 uncultured Pseudomonadota bacterium | reverse complement strand
GTGCTGGAGTCCGAGCCCATCGACAGCTTCGAGATCCCCGGCTCCGCCTTCCCCGACCCGAACACGCTGTACGCCGTGGGCGTGGCCGGCGTCGTCTTCGCGGACACCAAGGACTACGCCGGCTTCAACTGGCTGATCAGCAACATCGGCGCCGGCACCCTGACCGTCTCCGCCCTGGTGACGGACTCGTGAGGGCCGCGCTCCCCACCCTGCTGGCCGCCCTGGCGCTGCTGTTGGTGGCGCCCGCGCAGGCTGCGTCCGTCGATTCGGCGACGTCCCTGGCCACTTCGGGTCTGACCGCCTCGGATCGCACCGACCTGCCCCCCGCGGTGGACCCTGTGCCCCCGCCGGTGGAGTCGGCGTCGGGCTCCGGTGGTGCGAAGAAGCCCCCGCCCTTTGGATTCGGCGGCTGGGCCCACTTCGGTGGCGGGGCTGGGGCGCTCATCGGCGCGCGCCGCGTGCACCCCGTCGGCCGCGTGGACATCGGCTTCGGCGGCTACCTCTTCCTGGTCTACGGCGGCCTGTCGGCCAACGTGACCTTCTCATCGCACATGGATCTGGCCGTCACCGGGGTCGCCTACGCCGGCCTGGCCATCCCGATCCCCCTGGTCCGCCCGTTGATCGGCTTCAAGTTCGGCGGCGGCCTGCACCAGGACTTCGAGTACGGCCCCTCGCCGGCCATCCAGCTGGGCCCGCAGTTGGGCGTGCACATCGGCCAGATCGCTGGCAGCCGCTTCGGCATCCGCGTGATGGTCGACGCGGAGGCGCTGGTCTCCATCGACCACCGCATCGCCGGGTTCAGCATCATCGGCACGCTCGCGTTGATGCTCTGAGGGGCGGACTTAGTCCTTGACTTAGTCCGGTCGCGACCGATGATCGAAGCATGTCGATCCACAACATCCACGCCGCCAAGACCCAGCTCTCGAAGCTCCTGCAGCGCGCGCTGGACGGTGAAGAGATCATCATCGCGAAGGCGGGCAAGCCGCTGGTTCGCCTGACGCCGGTGGAGACCGCGCCGAAGCGGCGGGAGCCGGGGCTTTGGGCCGGGCAGTTCACGATCCCAGACGACTTCAACGATCCGCTCCCGGAGTTCGAGGAGCTGTTCTACGGATGAACATCCTCCTGGACACTCAGGCGGTGGTTCTGTGGGGGCTGCGCGACCCATCGCTGCCGCTCTTGGCCCAGAACGCCATCGCGGACTCCGCCAACCGGGTCATGCTCAGCGCGGTGTCGGTCTGGGAGATGGCGATCAAGCGGGCGCTCGGCAAGCTCCCCCTACCGGCCGCAGCCCTGCAGATGTGCGGGGAGCTTGTGGTGCAGAGCGGCTTCAGCCCCCTGGAGATCACCTTCGAGCACGTCGGCGCCGTCGAGCACCTCCCGCCCCACCACCGCGATCCCTTCGACCGCCTCCTGATCGCCCAGGCGACGTCCGACGGCCTGACGATCGTCAGCGGCGACCGCTGGTTCGATGCGTACGGCATCGATCGAATCTGGGAGTGACGGGGGTGTCGGAGGGCTGCTTGGGGGGCGGCGCGGCGGGCGGGCGGTGGCGGACCGTCGCCGGCGAGCGCGTCGCGTAACCGCGGGTCATGCAGGGCCTCGCGCCGCTGGACTACCCTGGGACCCTCGGTGGGGGCAGCGACGGGGTGATCGGCCGCGTTCCCACGGTGGAGCGTGCGCGCCCGGATCGGTCAGGAGCGGCCGAGGCCGAGGTGGCTTGCGGCGCGTAGCGAGGTCGACAGGGGGACTCGATGGACAGTGCGGTCAGGGGTGCGGACGGTTGCGGCGGGGGCCTCCCGGTCCGCGCGCGCGGTGATCAGGGGGGGGCCAGGGCGCTGGACGGGGGGACCCGGCCGGGGGAGGGCCAGCCCGGGGCCCGGCGGGTCGACGCCCGTCACGCCGGCGCGCTGATTGTCCTCGTCGCGCTGACCGCCTCCGTCCCGGCGCACGCGGCGACGCTGGAGGTCTGCGATGCGTGCGCGTACACGACGATCGCCGACGGGCTGGCCGCGGCGGTGTCTGGCGACGTGGTGGAAGTGGAGGCGGGGGTGTGGGAGGAGTGCGATCTGTCGGTGCCCGGGGGGGTGACCTTGAACGGCGCGGGGCGGGCGGAGACCGTTGTGGATGGGGCGGGGTGTGCTCAGTCGGCGGTTGTGACGGTGAGCGATGGAGCCGGGGTGAGCAGCCTCGCGCTCCTGCCCCATTCCCTCACCGGTACGGGAGTGGTGTTCGTCGGAGCGGGCAGCCTCGGACGGGTCGACATTCGCGGGGGTGAGAACGCGGTTCTGGCGGGCCTGCTCGGCTCCCCAACCATCGAGTTGGTCAACGTCCTGGTGGCGTTGGACGCGGCCGCCAACGTCGGCCTGAACCTTGGAGCGGCCCTGGTCGACGTTCATCGGTCGACCCTCATACAGACCGGCGGATCGACGGCTGCCGCGGCTTCGCTGAACGGTGGAGCCGTCGCCCTCCGAGAGTCGATCGTCGTGGGCTGGGACAGCGTCGTCTCGAGCCTCGCCGGGGACTGCACCCTGGAGCGGTCGCTGCTTTGGGCCAACGGCGACGACGCGACGAACTGCTCGTCCGCCCTCGGGCTTCCCTCGCGGGTCAGCCAGGACCCCCTCCTGGTTTCCCCTCTGGATCCGATCGCTGGCGACTTCCATCTGGAGAGCAGCGCAGGCGTCTGGACGGGTACCGCGTTCGCGCCCTCCGCCGGGGACAGTCCGGGGCTCGACATGGGCTACTGGGACTTCGAGGCGATCGTTGCAGAGGGCGATTGGCAGTGCGATCTGCCCAACATCGGTGCGTATGCCGGCACCGCAGAAGCCAGTCGAAGCACCTCGCTGGTCTGTCCGTTCCAGAATCTGACCCAGGGCACCGGGCATGCGAGCCTTGCGGCTGCCGCCGAGACCGCACTCGCCGAGGATCAGATCGATGTCGCTGCGGGGGAGTGGGACGCAGGGGCCGACTCCGTATTCGAGGAGTCGCTGACGCTGACCGGTCAGGGCAGCGCGAACACCTTGCTGGCCGGACGTTCGGACGTCCTTCAGTTCCGGATCGTGCCGATCTTCGGGACGGGGACCCTGGATGTCTCGAACATCGCCCTCAGCGCGGGAGACCGAGCCATCGGGACGCGTCGGTACGGTCAGTTGAGTGTCCTGTTGAGCGACGTTGCGATCGAGGCCCCGGTCGGCGTCGACGATTCGGTGAGCGGCACGACGACCGCCTGCGAGGTCGACATCCAGGTCTTGAATTCGACGATGGTGGGTGAGAATCTGGTCGACTTTGGAGGTCAGATTCGGCTTTCAGTCGCGGTGGAGTCGAGCACGATCACCGCCTCCGTGGGGGCGTTGTTCCCCACCAGCAACAGCCAGCGGCCTTGGTCGATCTCGGTGACCCGCTCCACCGTCGAGACCCCTGAGAAGGCCATCTACGTGTCCTCAAACAGCCCAAACGCGGTCGACATCGCGGTGGAATCGAGCGTTCTCTCGGCGGCCGAGGGCGCGATCTGGCTGGTGGGGCAGGGCCCGTTCACCGGCAGCGTGTTCAACGTTCAGAATTCCTTGCTCCTCGGCCAGGGTTCCTACAACACCCGCGACGGCATCCTGATGCAGGACGACGGCGAGGTGACCCTGGACCACGTTGGCATCCACGGTTTTGGAGATGGTGTCGACGTGGATCAGGCGGTGGCCCTGACCATTGACAACTCGGTCATCACCAACAGCTTTGGCCTCGGGGTTCGCGTCGAGAATGGCCTCGGCACCATCCTGACTGCTCAGCGCACCGTCTTCTGGGACAACGACACCGACGCCAACTTCACCCTGAACGGCAACAACACCTTCGACTGCGATCCCGGGTACCCCGTCGACGTCTGGCCGGCCGATCCCCTGGACTACCTCCCTGGCTTACAGAACTGCGTGGGCGATGCCGGCGCGACCGGCGGCCCCGGCGGCCCCGACTTCCTCGCCCTGTTCGATCTCGACGGCGACGGCTTCGCCGGCTCCTCCGACTGCGACGACTCCGACCCCACCGTCTACGTCGGCGCCCCGGACCTCTGCGACGACGCCACCGACTCCGACTGCTCCGGCGGCGACGCCCCCGACGCCGACGCCGACGGCTACGAGGACATCGCCTGCTCCACCGCAGCCCTGCCCGGCGACTGCGACGACGCCGCCCCGTCGACCTACCCCACCGCCCCCGACCCCAGCTGCGACGGCGTCGACCAGGACTGCGACGGCGTCGACGCCACCGACGCCGACGGCGACGGCTACGCATGCGACGCCGGTGACTGCGACGACTCCGAACCGACGGTCTACCCAGGCGCCACCGAGGTCTGCGACGGCCGGGACACCGACTGCGACGGGGCGCTGCTGGACGACGAGTCCGACCTCGACTCCGACGGCTACCTCCTCTGCGCCGCCTCCGGCACGCTCGCCCCCGGCCTCCTCGGCGGCGGCGACTGCGACGACACCACCACATCGGTCCACCCCGACGCGGCCGAGACCTGCGACGGCGCCGACACGGACTGCGACGGCGCCGCCGGCCCCGATGAGGTCGACCTCGACGTCGACGGCTACCTCGTCTGTACGGTCGATTCACCGGACCTCGCCCCTGGCCTGCTCGGCGGCGACGACTGCGACGACGCCGCGCCCCAGACCTGGCCCGGCGCCCCCGAGCTCTGCGACGGCCTGGACAACGACTGCGACGGCAGCCCCGAGGTGGGCGGCGCCGACGACGACGGCGACGGAGTGGAGACATGCGACGGCGACTGCGACGACGACGATCCCTCCGTCTTCCCCGCTGCCCCCGAGCTCTGCGACGGCCTCGACAACGACTGCGACGGCGTCACCCCCCCCGACGAGCTGGACGACGACTCCGACGGCTACGTCTCCTGCGTCTCCTGGCAGGGCAATCCCTCCACCCAGGCCGGCGACTGCGACGACGCGGATCCCGACGTATACCCATCCGCCCCGGAGCTCTGCGACGGCGTCGATCAAGCCTGCGACGGGGACACCACCGACGAGGAGGACGACGACCTCGACGGCGTGCCCGAGTGCGACGGCGACTGCGACGACGTCGACCCCACGTCCTACCCCCAGGCCCCCGAGCTGTGCGACGGCGTCGACAACGACTGCGACACCGCCATCGACACCCCCCCCGACGGAGACGGCGACGCACACGTCTGCGAGGCCGACTGCGACGACACCGACCCCACGGTCTACGTCGGCGCCCCTGAGCTCTGCGACGCCCTCGACAACGACTGCGACGGCGCCCCCACCGCCGGGGAGGTGGACCTCGACTCCGACGGGGTCCTGGCCTGCGCGCCCGACTGCAACGACACCGACGACGCCATCGCCCCCGACCTCCCCGAGCTCTGCGACGGCCTGGACAACGACTGCGACGGCGTGGTGCCGGCCGACGAGGTGGACGACGACGCCGACGGCTCCCTGGCCTGCGACGACTGCGACGACGACGACCCCGCCCGCAACCCCACCACCCCCGAGGTCTGCGACGGCCTGGACAACGACTGCGATGACGTCGTCCCTGCCGACGAGGTGGACGATGACGCCGACGGCTTCGCCGAGTGCGCCTCCCTGACCGACCCCCTCTGGCTGGGCGGCGACTGCGCCGACGACGACGACGCGATCCACCCGGCCGCCGCCGAGGTCTGCGACACCGTCGACAACGACTGCGACGCCCTCATCGACGACGCAGACCTCGACGTGACCGATGCCTCGACCTGGTACCCCGACGTCGACGTCGACGGCTACGGGCACTTCGCCGCGCCCACCACCGCCTGCTTCGGCCCACCCGATCACGTGCTCGACAACACCGACTGCGACGACACCAACGCCGCCGTCCACCCCGGCGTGGGCGCCGAGTTCTGCGACGGTCTGGACGACAACTGCGACGGCGACCTCCCCGAACAGGAGCAGGACGTCGACGGTGACGGCTGGATGGACTGCGATCCGGAGGACAGCGTGGTCCTCCGAGACGGCCTCGACGGCGGCGACGACTGCAACGACGACGACCCTGCCGTCTACCCCACCGCCCCGGAGCTCTGCGACGGCGTCGACAACGACTGCGTCGACGACGTCCCCTCCGACGAGCTCGACATCGACGCCGACGGCTCCTCCCCCTGCGAGGGCGACTGCGACGACAACGACCGCACGATCTACGACGACGCGCCCGAGCTCTGCGACACCCTGGACAACGACTGCGTTGGCGGCCCCGAACCGGACGAGGTGGACGCCGACGGCGACGGCTGGCTGGAGTGCGACGACAGCCCCGGTGTGGTCCTCGTGGGCTACGCCGGCGCCGGCGACTGCGACGACGGCAACCCGGCCGTGAATCCCGGCGCCGAGGAGGTGTGCAGCGGCCTCGACGACGACTGCGACGGGGTCGGCGACGCGCCCGACTGCTTCGGCACCCCCCTCCCAGCCCCGGGCTGCGCCGCGTCCTGCTCCATGTCCTCCGCATCCCCCGGGGGCCTCGCGCTCCTCCTCCTCCCCCTGGCCCTCCTGTGGCGGAGGCGACGATGACCAGCCTTCCGGCCCAACCGCTCCAAGGGCGCTGCCCATGAGGCTGCCCCCCGCCCTGCTGGCCCTCGCCGCCGCCCTGATCTCCTCCACCTCCGCCTTCGCGGGCGAAGTCGACGACATCGCCATCGAAGCCGACCGCCTCAACCAGGCTGCGTGCCTGGCGGTGGCCGAGCAGCAGGCGGTCAACAAGGCCGGCGTGGCGATGGCGGAGGTGTCGGTCCTGTGGGTGAAGGTGGACGAGGTCTTCGAGGCCGCCGCCGAGCCCAAGCCCACCTTCCTGCTGTACTGGCGCGGCGTCCTCGCCCAGTGCCTGGACCGCAACGAGCTGGCCCTCTCCGACCTGGAGGGTTTCGTGGAGGCCGAAGCCGGCAAGCCCGGATCTGCCGACCTCGTGAAGGACGCGACCCGGCGCATCGTGCGGCTCGAGCGGGCCGTTGCCGGGATCGTGGACCGCCCCCAGCCGCCCATCGTCGTCGTGGGCCTGACCGGCGGCTACCAGCGCATCGAGGCCCCCGCGGTGGCGGGCTGGAACTACGGCGTGGCCGCCCTCGACGTCTCGGTCCGCATCAAGGGAGCTTTCGCGGTCATGGCCTTCCTGCGCGCCGGCGTCTCCGACCTCAACACCGCCAGCGACGGCGCCTTGCTGCTCGACTCCGACGGCAACCAGAGTCGGTCGGTGCTGTCCCTCTTTGGCGTGGGCCCCCTGCTGCGCTTTGCGGGGCCGGTCTACGGCTACGTGGGCCTGTTGCTGCAGCTCGCGCCGGATGCCTGGGGCCTCCTGGGCTCACCGTTCCTCGTCGGAGCCGCGATCACCGGCGGGATCGAGATCCCCCTGGGCGCCTCACCCCTGGGGCTGCGGTTCGGGGGCGAGGTCGGAAACCTGCACAGCTCCATCACCGTGCGCGGCACCGGCGGCGTCTTCCTGCGCTTCGGCGAATGAGCTCTTCCCTCATGCCAAGACCCCTCCAGAACAAGGTCGCCGTCGTCGCCGGAGCCACCCGCGGCGCAGGCCGGGGGATCGCCTGCGCGCTGGGGGAGGCGGGAGCCACGGTCTACTGCACCGGGCGCAGCGTGCGGGGGGCGACGGCCACGACCGGCCGGCCCGAGTGCATCGAGGACACGGCGGACCTGGTGACCCAGCGGGGCGGGCTCGGCATCCCCGTGCGCGTCGACCACCTGCAGGAGGAGGAGGTCGTGGCCCTCTTTCAGCGGGTGCAGGCCGAGCAGGGTCGCCTGGACCTGCTGGTCAACGACATCTGGGGCGGGGACGGGCGGACCGAGTGGGGCAAGCGCTTCTGGGAGGTCGACGTGGCCACGGGCTTCTCGATCCTCCAGACCGCGGTGCACACCCACATCATCACCAGCCGGCACGCAGCGCCGATGATGATCGAGCGCGACGCGGGCCTGATCGTGGAGGTCACCGACGGCGTCTTTCCGGGCTACCGCAGCCAGCTCTTCTACGACCTCTGCAAGACGTCGGTGATCCGCCTCGCGTACGCGATGTCGGTCGAGTTGGCCCAGGCCGGCGCCGCCGTCACCTCCCTGGCGATCACGCCGGGCTTCCTGCGCTCGGAGGCCATGCTCGAGCACTTCGGCGTCACCGAAGCCACCTGGCGGGACGCCGCAGCCCAGGACGCAGGGTTCGCCGAGTCGGAGAGTCCCCTCTACATCGGGCGGGCGATCGCGGCCCTGGCCAGCGATCCGGGCGTGCAGGCCCGCGCCGGCGGCGTCTACTCCAGCTGGGCCCTGGCCCGCGAGTACGGCTTCACCGACGTCGACGGCCGCCAGCCCCACTGGGACGACCACCTGGACGCTCGCATCGCCGCGATCCTGCAGTCGGATGCGCCGTCCCCCGACGACCTGATGCTCCTGACGGTGCGGCTCCCGCAGCTGGACTTCGACCCCGAGCGCGCCGACGAGCGCGCGCGCATTGCGGCGTTCTTGGATCGGCAGGGGGGGTAGGGCAGGGAACCCGCGCTTCCGGCTGCGACCCGGACCTCGCTTTCGGCCTCTCCCTCAGGGGCAGTCCACCCCCGACCCGGTGTACTCGATCTCCACCAAATCGCCGTTCTCGGGCACGTGGCTCAGGTCGAACAGCACCGCGTTGAGGGCCGCGTCGAAGGTCCAGCCCACGAACACCGGCACGCCGTTGAGGCTGACGGCGACGGTCTCGGGGATGGGCGTCTCGCTCAGGGGGAACGTGTCGCCGAAGGACTGGGCCAGCCAGCCGAGGTCCTGCAGGGCCGGGATCCAGCCGCCGGAGCAGACGGATGCCGAGAGCCCGCCGGTCTGGGTGCTCGCCAGAACGTAGTCGGTGGACGCGGTGGCTGTGTTGCCGCTGCCGGTGCAGCCCGCGGGGCCGCCGGAGATGTCGGACAGGACGACGTGCGCGGGGTTGGGCTTCAGGGCCTGCAGGGCGTCGATGTAGTCGGGCGCGGACCACCCCTGCGCCGCCGCGCTCTCGTCGGGCCCGTCGGTGACGAAGAGCACGCGCAGGCCGGCCGCGTCCCGGAGGAACCCCTCGTTCGGGCCCCCCGCGTCGGTGGCCGGCGACGTCAGGGCCAGCCACGCGCTGTGCAGTCCCTGGCGGCCGGTGCCCGCGGCGGCGCCCACCTGCACGCTCTGGGAGAAGACGCCCTCGGGGTCGGGCGTGTTCGGCGTCACGAAGGGCAGCAGCCCCTGCAGCGCGCCCTGCTGCGTGGCTTCCATGGACACCGCGCCCAGGTGGTAGTCCGCGTCCAGCGACTGCACGATCTGAAGGAAGCTGGCGATGTTCCCGCCCAGCGCGGCCTGCTCGTCCCCCATGCCCCCGGCGCTGTCCACCACGAAGAGGACGTCGACGCTGTTGTTGCCCACCTGCAGGAAGGAGTCGAGGACGTTGTCCCCGTAGCTGCCCGCGCCGACCTGGCTCGCGCTGGCCGCAGGGACGACCGGGTCGTTGGAGTCCACGCTGAGGGTGCCCGTCACCGCCTGCGCGCTGGTCGGGTCGTAGTCGATGAGCACGCTGAGCGCCTCGCCCGGCTGCAGCACCACGCCCGTCGCCGGGAGGCCCGACGCGGAGAGCACGCCGGTGTTCGACAGGTCCTCGTAGACGACCGCGCCCAGCACCAGGGGTTGGGTGCCGACGCTCTGGATGCTGACCTCGACCTGGGCGGTGCAGCCGACGTCCAGCACCCCGAAGTCGAAGGAGGGCGGGTCCAGGGCGATGGCCGGCGCGCTGCCCGAGCCCGTCAGGGGCACCACGATGGCTGCCTGGTCGGGCCGCGAGGTCGCCAGGGTGGCGCTCCCCTCCATCGGCCCGAAGCCCGCGGGGGAGAAGCTGAGCTCCCAGCTCACGGAGTCGCCGGGGTCCAGGACCAGCGGCGCGTCGGGCAGGGAGACCGCGATGCTCGCCGTGGTCGAGAGCGTGAGATCGAAGATCTGGACGGGGTCGGCTCCCACGTTGGTGGCGGTGAGGCTGCGCCGCTCCGTGCTCCCCACGTCCACGACCCCGAAGTCGACCGCGTCCGGCATCACCACGATCCACAGCCCATCGAAGGCGCTGTCGTCGTCGTTGGCCGCGTCGTCGTCGTTGGCCGCGTCGTCGTCGTTGGCCGCGTCGTCGTCGTTGGCCGCGTCGTCGTCGTC
>CALCXL010000446.1 GCA_937907595.1 uncultured Pseudomonadota bacterium | reverse complement strand
CTCGAACGCGCGCATGCGTTGGTTCTGGATGGCGTCCATGTCTCCCATTCCTCGAAGCTCAGTTCATCAGGCAGGCGCGCCCCAGCGCGGACAGAGGCGACAGAGCCTCCGGCGCGCAGAGGACCAGCCCGTTGTGTGAGACTTCGTCGTCTTTGAAGCAGATCACAAAGTTGAGGTGCGCGGGCCGCTCGTGCTGCGCCACCCGGGCCACCTGCTCCAGCAGGCCGCTCAGGCGGTCGCGGTAACGACCGACCAGCTCGTCTCGGTACTCGAGCACGATCGTGAAGTACTCCTCCCGCGCGAAGCGGGGGGAGACCAGCAGGTGCTCGCCTGCGTGGGTCACGAACGGCAGGTTGCGCGTCTCGTCGCTCTCGTCGGGACGCACCAGGGCGCAGTTGCCCAACTCCATCGGCTGCGGGCCCCGGCGCGGCACCAGGTCGCAGTCCAGGCCCGTCAGGGTCTTGATCATCTCCCGCAGGCCGTGGGTCGTCCCCCGCCACTGGAAGAGCTCCACCGCCCGCCGCAGGAAGATCCGTCGACGGGTCACGGGGATGCGCTCGTCCAGCACGAAGTCCAGCCAGGAGGCCAGCCAGGGCAGGAAGCGCGGGTCCATCTTGACCGGATCGACGATCTGGCTGCGGCCGCCGACGCGACGCTCCACGTCGAAGTTCACGGTCTGGAAGATGAGCAGGAAGCGCCGCAGGAAGTCGGCCTGGGGCCGGCCCGATCCGGCCTCGCTCTGCACGCCGCGGGTGAACACGGCCGGCAGGTACTTGCCGTAGCCCTCCGTCGCGACCAGCAGGCTGATCACGTCGCGCGGCTCCACCCGGGCGTGGCGCAGCTCCTGGCCCTCCCGCTCGAAGCGGACCTCCGCCGAGTCGGGCACCAGCTCCATGAACGTGGGCGCGGTGCCTCCGCGCGGCCGGATCTTGACGCCGACGATGCGGCCCTCCAGGCGACGGCGCACCTCCGACACATACTCCACCTGCACCGGGTTCCCGAGCACGTGCCGCACGATGGCGACGCCGTCTTCGGCGAACAGGCGCTCCCGGAGGATGCGTTCGAGGGTGTCCATCTGCCGCATGAATCAGCCCTCGTCCACCATGACGGTCGGTGATCCCTGCAGCACGAACAGCTGACCGGGGCGGCCCTTGCGCGGCAGGGCGCGCTGCCATCCGGCCGGCGCTCCCGGGGGCGGCGCGCGCAGCACGGTGCACTCCTCCACGTGCCGGATCTCCGGGATCTCCTTGAGGATGTGCTGCAGATCCTGGCTGCGCGGCACCTCTCCGAAGGGCCAGCCCTTGCCGTCCACGCCCCCCGTGAAGGGGTCCAGGAAGCGCGAGACCCAGGCCTCCGCGCGCTCACGCACCCCCGAGGGGTTCATGCGCGGCACCAGCAGGCACTTGAGCTCCACGGTGATGGGGATGAGCTGCGCCATCTCCACGCGGACCTCGGTGTTGATGAGCGCGCGCTCCTGCACGTAGCCCTGGACGGTGCGCGCCAGGCCGATCTCCTCGGCGTCGGGGATCTGGCCGGTGCGGTTGTCCCGCTCGGGCAGCACCGTGATGCGAACGACCCAGGGGTCGTCCATGGCGTCCTTCCAGGCGTGGCAGCGGGCCAGGGTGCCGCTGGCCTCCCGGGCCAGGACCTCGAAGTCCTCGGTCGTCACGGCGCGGCTGCGGCCGGTCAGCACCTTGGGCGCCCGCCGGGTCAGGTCCTCCACCGTCTCCACGTCCCGTCCCCCGGTGGCCCCGAAGGGGTTCCACACCCGCACCGCGCTGCCCAGCGACGGGCACACCGTGATCGAGCCCGTGGGCACGTTCCCCGCGCCCCCGTTGGTCGTGTAGTAGTGCTTGACGGTGATGTTGTGGGTGCCGGACTTGGGGATCGCCCCGTGCACGCCGTCGCCGAAGCGCACCTGCGCCCGCACCGGGTCCAGGCCGTAGACGCGGTCGTTGCGATCGGCGTCGCGCAGGTCGTCGTCCAGGCTGAGCTCCCACTCGTGGGTCTCCGTGCCCTCCTGGACCTCCACCGAGGCGAAGGCCTCCTTGTGCAGGTCCTCGGGCAGCGCGGCCACCACCTCCGTGTAGGGCACCACCGCCGGCGCGTGCAGCAGGTGCAGCGTCTGGTTGGGGATGCCGTAGGCGGAGAAGCGCTCCAGCTCGTGGCGCTGCAGGTTGCTGACCTCCACCGCGTTGACGAGCATGTGCGTGATGCGCGGGTACCGGATGGTGCCCATGGTGCCGTCGCTGCGCCGCACAAACTCGGGGAGCTTGCAGCGGATCCAGCGGACGTCGGGCTGCTCCTCCCGGGTGGCGCCCGCGCGCGGCGGGATCATCAGCCGCAGGAACCCGGAGCCGCGGAAGTCGAAGGGCGTGGGCAGGTAGCGGAGCTCCTTCCACTTGTCCCCGTCCAGGAACTCCCAGACTGCGGTGCGATCGGCGTTGGCCACCGGCTCGCCCGTCATCTTGAAGTAGAGGCTGATCTCCTCCCCCAAGGGCAGGTTGCGGTCGAAGCGGAAGTACGTGGTGCGGCCCTGACGGTCCGTCTCCACGGGGTCGATCCAGGGGAAGCGCGTGCTCTTGCTGCTGGTGAAGCTGCGGCTCACCAGCGGACGGATCGACGTGAACCGCGGGTTGGCGCGGTTGTTGTTGACGCCAAGCGCCTCGAAGTCGTGCAGGACGTGGCGGTACCAGTCCTCGCCCTCCGCGCCGCGCTTGCGTCGCCCGCCGCCGCGGTGCTGCACCCGGATCCCGAAGACCTGCGGGTGGTAGTGGATCTCCTTGTTGATCATCAGGGAGCTGGCCTTCTTGCCACCCTCCCCCTTGTCGTCGGCGCCCTCCACGGTGTCGCCCGCGTGCACCTGCACCGTGTCCGACAAGTCGCAGCTCACCAGGGTCAGCCGGAGCCAGTAGGTCTCCGTGCCGCGCAGCTTCACCGGGGCGATGCCCTTGAAGTGCTTGGCCGGCTCCAGGTTCATGAAGACGTTGAAGAACTGGTCCTCTTCGCTGTACTGGGGCTGCATGTCGGCGAAGCAGAAGTCGGTGACGATGTTGCCTTCTTCGTCCGCGATCTCGACCGTCTTCCACTTCGTCTTGGTGCGGTACTCCAGGCGGAAGGCGTAACGGCGGAGGTCGTCCTCCAGCCCCCACTCGCCCGCGCGCGGGTACTTGTAGTTCTTGAAGAAGTACGAGTACTCGAAGCGCACCCGCTCCACCGTGTCCTCGAACACGTCGCTGCCCATGTACAGGCTGTGGTTCTCCTTCGGGGCGACGTTGAACTCGCTGTTGGAGTAGGGCTCCACCGGCGGGCTCTCCACCGACACCGACTCCAGGCGGTTCAGATCCGGCCCCTTGAGGAGCTCGATGCGGATCTGGCGCTCCAGGGAGACGACCAGCTCGCCCTCGTCGGTCAGCGCGGCCACGTCCACCGCGCGGTTGCGCGTGGCCTGGAAGCGGGCCGGCGTCTCGCAGTCGGCGGGCAGGGGGCCGTTGATCCAGGCGTCCAGGCCGCGGATGGAGATGTTGCGGTCGGGCAGCTCCGACCAGCGGCCGTCCTCCGTGTAATAGAACCACTGCATGCCGGGCACGTAGGTGGCCGCGACGCGCAGGCTCAGGCGGGGGAAGCGGATGATGAACGCTTCCTTGTTGCCCGGGCGGATGGGCTCGGCGAAGCGGAACTCCATGGTGTTGGGACCGGCCTGGTCCACGAACAGCTCCATGGCGTGGCTCTCACCCCGGCGCGGGCGGAAGCGGCCCTTGGGGTGCTCGCGGATGAGCTCCAGGTAGTACTTCTCGAAGTCCAGGGCGCCGCGCACCCAGTAGCGGGCGAGGTTGCGGCCCCCGTCGGACACCAGCTCGCGCAGGTCGTCTTCCCAGTCGGCGATGGGCGGCTGCGCCTCCATGCCCGAGCAGAGCAGGTTGCGGTTGTCCGGCCAGTCGACCCACTCGGTGCCCACACGGTACTGCCACCGGAAGAAGCGCTGGATGTCGAAGAGCTTGCCCTGCTCGTTGCCCTTGAGCTCGACGTGCATGGTGACCTGCTCTTCGGTGTGCAGGCGCTCCAGCAGGTTGTGGCCGACGTACAGGTACTGGTCGTAGATGTTCGCGGCGAGGTTGTTGCGGTCGGCGTCCG
>CALCXL010000445.1 GCA_937907595.1 uncultured Pseudomonadota bacterium | reverse complement strand
TCGTGCCCCCGGGCCCTCATGGCGTCGACGTGCTGGGCGTGGCCGGGCTCCAGGGCGAGGGGGCTGGCCGCGCTGCCCGCCGGCAGGCAGAAGCGGGGGGCGTTGAGGGCCTGCTGGGGGTCGGCGCCGTCCAGGGCGAGGGCCAGCACCACTTGCAGGTGCCCCTGGGGCTGCATCCAGCCGCCCATCACGCCGAAGGGGCCGTAGAGGGCCCCGTCCACCTCCCGGGTCAGCAGGCCGGGGATGATCGTGTGGTAGGGCCGCTTGCCCGGCGCCAGCGCGTTGGGGTGGCCGGGCTCCAGGGAGAAGCCGCAGCCCCGGTTCTGCAGGGTGAAGCCGCCGCCCCGGGGCTCGATGCCGCTGCCGAAGCCCATGTAGTTGCTGTTGATGAAGGAGCAGGCGTTGCCCTGGGCGTCGACCGCGCAGAACTGCACCGTGTCCGACGTGGCGAGGGGCCGCCCGAAGGTGACGTCGGGGTTCGCGCGGCGGGGGTCCAGCAGGGAGCGGCGGCGGGCGGCGTAGTCCTCGGAGAGGAGCGGGTCGACGGGCACGTCGGCCCACGCGGGGTCGGCCAGGTGGCGGCGGGCGTCGGCGAAGGCGATGCGCATGGCCTCCACGCTGCGGTGCAGGCGCTCCACCGATCCTGCGGCGCCCGGGTCCATGCCCCGCAGCAGGTTGAGGGCCAAGAGGGCGGCCAGGCCCTGGCCGTTCGGCGCGCACTCCCAGACCCGCAGGCCGCCGAAGACCGTGGAGATCGGCGCCTCCCAGGTGCTGCGGTGAGCGCGCAGATCCTCGAGGCTCATCACTCCGCCCCGCGCCCGCAGGACCTCGACGATGGCTCCGGCGATGTCCCCCTCGTAGAACGCCGCGGCACCCCCGACGGCCACCGCCCGCAGCGTCCTCGCCAGGGCCGGGTTCCTGAAGCGCTCGCCCACCTGCGGCGCCCGTCCGTCGATCAACAGGCTCTCCGCGCCGCCGTCCCGCAGGATCGCCTCCCCGCGCCCCCAGCCCCACGCCGCCCAGGGCGCCACCGCGAAGCCCCCCTCGGCCAGATCGATGGCGGGAGCCAACACCTGCGCCATCGTCAGCCGCCCCCAACGCTCCACCGCGTCGCACCAGGCCGCGCAGGCCCCGGGCACCGTCACCGTGTGGGCGTGACGCAGGGGCAGGCCGCCGCCGAAGCCGTCGCGGGCGACGCGGTCCAGGTCCAACCCCGCCGGCGCCCGCCCCGACCCGTTGAGGGCCGACACGGCGCCGGTGGAGGCGTCGAAGACCAGGGCGAACGCGTCCCCGCCGATGCCCGTGCTGCAGGGCTCGCAGACGTTGAGGGCAGCGGCGGTGGCCACGGCGGCGTCCACCGCGTGCCCGCCCGCCTCCAGGATGCGCAGCCCCGCCGCGGTGGCCAGGGGTTGGCTGGAGGCGATCATGCCCCCGCGCCCCTGCACGGCGCGCCGGCCGGTCTCGATGGATGCTTCCATGCCTCAGCGCCCCCGCACGCGGTCGTCGGGGCGCCGGCCCTCGAAGCCGGGGCGATCGGGGTCCATGGTCCCGCCCCGCCGCAGCGCCGCGCCCAGCCAGCGGCCATCCTCCAGCCGCCAGCTGGCGATCTCGTAGTCGGCGAAGAAGCGCGGCTCGCCGAAGAGGAAGCGGTCGGTGGGGGTGAGCAGCCTGGGGTTGGCCAGCAGGTGCTCGGCCCGCAAGGGCACCGGGCGCAGCCAGACGTTGGCCAGCAGGATCAGGTCCGGCGCGCGGTCGAGCACGTAGCCGACGTTGGAGCGGGTGTGTCCGGCGGGCCCGGTGACGACGTAGGCCTCGCTGCGGTAGCGGGCGACGTTGGGGTCGGTGATGCCGATGGTGTCGACCAGCCGCCGCCCCGACTCCCACGCGATCGCGCCCACCGCCGGCGTCGCGACCAGGGTCTCCTCCGGGGTGTGCTCGCGCAGCCAGCGGCCGACGTCCTCGTAGCGGGCGACCTCGTGGTCCCCGTCGCGCAGCAAAGTGCCCGGCGCCCAGGCAGGAAGGCCCATCAGCAGGCCCATCGTCAACCAGATCGGTCCCCCCAGGCGCAGGACCGCGCCGCCCCGCTGCGCCACGGCCTCGGCCGCGATCCCGCCCACAAAGGCAGACAGCGCCACGGCCGGCACCCCGAAGCGCGCAAGCTCCATGTAGTCGCCGCCCACCGCCACCAAGTAGAGCGCGTGGAAGGCGAGCAGGCCAGCGGGCAGCAGGGCGGCGGGGCGGAGCAGGCTCCTCGGCGCCAGGAGGGCCGGCAGGAGCAACAGAGCCGTCGGCGTCTCCGTGGCCACCCGCCCCAGGTACCGCAGGCCGCGCAGGGCGACGCCGGCCTCGCCGCCCACCTTCGCGTAGAAGGTGTTGGGCAGCCACGCGCCGTAGTAGGCCAGGCGGAACACCTCGTAGCCCAGGACCGGCAGCGCGAAGACCAGGAGGCCCACGAGCGGCCCCCCCAGGCCACCCCCGCGCAGTCGGCCCGCGCGCCAGGCGAAATAGGCCGCCCCCAACAACAGCAGCCCGCCCCAGGCCACACCCTCGGGCCGCAACAGCGCCGCGGTGGCGCCGAAGACCCCGGTCCAGGCCCAGGCCCGTCCCCCCTCCCTCGCAGCCCGGGTGGCCCAGCGGGTGGCTTCGGCCGCGGCCGCCGCGAAGGCGACGGTCTCCAGGCCCGACTGCGACCAGTAGACCAGGGCCGGCGAGGCCGCGACCACGCAGCAGACTGCGATGCTGATCGACGAACGCACCCCCGAATCGCGCAGGTGGGCGGCGCAGGTGGCCAGCAGCCCCAACCACGCCAGCGCGCCCAGCAGCCGCAGCCCCAGCGTCGGCGACGCCCCCACCGCCAACAGGCCCGCCCCCAACAGGGTCCACAGGGGGTTGGTGAAGCCCTCCACCCGCTCGCCCACCTGGAAGATCAGGCCGTGGCCCTCCACCAGGTTCCGCGCGTGCTGCAGCGAGATCCAGGCGTCGTCGGTGACGGTGGCCGAGCGCGACAGCGCCGCCAATTGCAGCAGGGCCAGGCCCAGCGGCAGCAGCAGCCAGCCGCGGTTCACCTTCATGCGGTCCCGCGGAACGCGCGCAGGGCCAGGGCCAGAGACGCCACCGTGCACAGGGCGCCGGGGGGCACCAGCAGCACGCCCAGCCCGGGGTCCCCGCCGTGGATCCAGATCCCGCCCAGCAGGAAGCCCGCGGGCATGAGGGCGGTGCCCGCCAGGAGCAGCGCCGAGCCCCCCCGCCAGCGCGCCTCGGCGTCGGGCCAGGCGCGCAGGCACAGGGCCGCGGCCACGTTGATCAGGCCCAGCAGCACGCCGTGGGTGTGCGCCAGGGTCCAGACCAGCCGACGCGTCTCGTTGCCGACGTCCAGGTAGAAGCCGATCTTGAAGCCGTGCAGGGTCTCCAGGCCCATGCCCACCGTCGCGAAGAGGAAGAGGGCGCCCCACCCCCACAGGAGGTGGCGGCGCGCCAGGGGGGACGTGGGGGGCGTGGGGGGGGTCACGGGCAGTCTCCGCCTATTCCAGCAGCTGGACCCGCGCGTCGTCGCGCTGGGTCAGGAGCTCGGGGATGCGCGCCGGGTCCAGGGGGCTGGGCGCGTCGGTCGCCGCGCGCTGGTGTCGCGCCAGCACCTCGGCCGCCACCGCGGCCCGCTCCTCGGGGGAGGCCACGGGGTCGTACTCCAGGTCCTCGTAGCCCGGCAACGTCGCCAGCGTGCGCCCCGCGATCACCCGCACGGCGTCGTAGGGGTCCTCCAGCAGGGGCGCCACGACCGGGGGCAGCCACTCGTGGCCGGACGCGGGCCGCGCCAGGGACCAGCCCAGGGTCCAGGCCGCCAGCGCGCGATCGCCCGCGTCCCCGGTGAGGGCGGCCAGCGCCGCGGCGGGCACGGTCTCTTGATCGGGGGTCAGCGCGGGCCGGTCGGCGCCGGTCCACTCGGTCAGCTGATCCGCGGTCCAGCCCAGGGAGCGGTCCAGGTGGCAGACGTTGCAGGCGTTCGGGCGCCCCGTCTCCACCGTGTTGGCCACCGACGGCGACGTGATCCGGTGGTCCCGGATGCCCTTGAGCAGGCCGTAGACCGTGTAGGGCATGTGGCAGTCGTAGCAGGCGCTGCCGGGCGTGCCGGGCTCGTGGCGGGTGTGCTCGGCCACCTCCTCCCGGACCTCCGGGTGGCAGTCCAGGCAGGCCCGGTCGCCGCGGGTGTCCTCGTCCAGCAGGTCGTCGGTCCACGCCTCCACCTTGCGGGGGTCCCGCGGGTCCTGATGCAGTCGATGGCAGCTCAGGCAGGAGAACGCGGGGCGCTCGGAGCCGTCGGCCATCGTGCCGGCCGTCCAGCAGGGGCTCTGGGTGACGCCGTTGAGCTCGCGTCCGCCCACCCGCACCGCGCCGTCGCTGTACAGCGTCCCGTCGAACATGGCCTTGTTGCTGGCCATGAGATCGTCGCGCACCTCGTCGGGCAGATCGGGCCCCAGCAGCATCCGCGAGTCGTCCAGATCGTCGCCGGGCTTGAAGGTGAAGCCGGTGACCAGGAAGTCGCGCTCGCTGCCGTTGGTCGCGTAGGCGGCCACGCCGTGGCACTGCCCGCAGACCTCGCTGGCGTGCTCGTGGTCCAGCCGGCCCGGGTTGACGATGCTGGGGTCGGCGTCCTTGGAGAGCCGCGCCAGCAGCCGCTTGCCCGGGTTGCGGTGGGCGTCGACGTGCTCCTCACCGGGCCCGTGGCAGGCCTCGCAGGCGATGCCGAACTCCGCCACCCGGGTCTCCACCTGACCGTTCGGCAGGAAGCCCGGCTGCCCGCGGGTGGCGTGGCACTGGATGCACTCCCGGTTCCAGCGACCGGACTCGTCGGCGCCCCCGTTCGTCGGAGGCCGCACG
>CALCXL010000444.1 GCA_937907595.1 uncultured Pseudomonadota bacterium | reverse complement strand
GGGCGCGGCGGGCCGGCCACGGTGACCGACGCCAACCTGGTGCTCGGTCGGCTTCAACCCGATCACTTCCCGAGGGTCTTCGGGCCCGACCGCGACGGCCCCCTCGACGTTCAGGCCGCCGAAGCCGCGCTGGCGGGGGCGAGCGATCTTGGGGTGCCCGAGGCGGCGGCGGGCTTCCTGGCGGTGGCCAACGCGGCCATGGCGGCGGCCATCTCCGAGCTCTCCACAACCCGGGGGCACGACCCCGCCCAGCACGCCCTGCTGGCCTTCGGAGGCGCGGCCGGGCAGCACGCCTGCGCGGTCGCCCGCCGGCTCGGCATCCGCGAGGTGGTCTTCCACCCCCTCGCCGGAGTGCTCTCGGCCCTCGGCATCGCCCAGGCCCCTCGGCTGGCCACGGCCACCGCTCCGGTTCAGCGGCCCTGGAGCGAGGACCTCGCCCTCCAGCGCGATCGCTGGGCGGAGCCCCTGCGCGCGGCCTGCGTGGAGGAGCTCCGGCGCGCGGGGGCGCAGCCGGCCGCTGAGCGGGTGACATGGGCCCTGCACTACGTGGGCTCCGACACGCGTCTGGACGCGGTCGACCGCGCGGACTTCGAAGCCCAGCACCATCGCCTCTTCGGCTTCCGCCGTCCGGACCTGCCGGTGGAGGCCGCGTCGATCCGCGTCGAGTTGGAGTCGAGCAGCCCCCCTTTGCGACCCGCTCGCGCCGTGCCTGATGTGCCGGCCGGACCCCCGATCGCCTGGTGCCGCCTGGGCTGCCCGGGGCCGGAGGGGCAGCTCACCTGGCACCGTGCGCCGGTCCACCTCCGATCGGGTCTGCCGCCGGGCGCGCGGGTCGTGGGCCCCGCCCTCATCGTCTCCAGCACCACGACCGTCGTGCTGGACCCCGGCTGGCATGCATCCCTGGACAGCGGCGCCAGCCTGCGCGCGGTCGACGGTGCGGGGCCGATCCGGCCGCCACCGTCCACCGAGCGGGATCCGGTGCGCCTGGAGCTGCACCACCGACGCTTCATGTCGCTGGCCACGCGCATGGGGGAGACGCTGCGCCGGGTGGCCTGGTCGGTGAACATCAAGGAGCGCCTGGACTTCTCCTGCGCCCTCTTCGACGCGGCGGGGCACCTGGTGGCCAACGCGCCCCACATCCCGGTGCACCTGGGGGCGATGGGGGAGACCGTGAGGGCCCTGGCCGCGCGGGTGAGCGATCGCCTGCGTCCCGATCAGAGCTGGGCCGTCAACGATCCCCGCTCGGGGGGCTCGCACCTGCCCGACATCACCGTGATCAGCCCGGTCTTCGCCGCCGATGTCCTGGTGGGTTGGGTGGCCAACCGCGGTCACCACGCGGACCTGGGCGGTCGCACCCCGGGCTCGATGCCCCCCGACTCGCGATCTCTCCTGGAGGAGGGGGTGGTCCTGCGCGACCTCCTGCTGGTGGAGGGCGGCCGGTGGCGGGACGAAGCCGTGCGTTCGGCCCTGGCCGGAGGGGGGCGCTGGCCGGCGCGGCAGCCCGACGTCAACGTCGCCGATCTGCAAGCCCAGGTCGCCGCCAACGCCCTGGGGGTGCGTCTGCTCCAGGAGCGGGTGGCGGGGGAGAGGGCCGACGCGCTCGCCGCTTGGATGCAGCACGTCCAGGACAACGCGGCGGAGGCGGTGCAGCGCTGGATGGAGGGCCTCGGCGACGGCGCGCGCTGCTTCGAGGACGCGCTGGACGACGGCACCGCGATCCGCGCGAGCATCCAGCGGCGGGGCGATCCGGGGAGTCGCCGCCTGGTGGTCGACTTCGCCGGGACCGGGCCGCGCTCCCCGGGCAACCTCAACGCCCCGCCGGCCGTGGTGCGCGCGGCGCTGCTGTACGTCATGCGCTGCGCCATCGGCCGCTCGGTGCCCCTCAACGAGGGCTGCCTGCGCGACGTCGAGCTGATCCTTCCCCCAGGCTCGCTCTTCGACCCGGCGCCGGACTCGGCCGTCGTGGGGGGCAACGTGGAGACCTCCCAGCGCGTGGTGGATGTCCTGCTCGGTGCCCTTGGTCGGGTCGCTGCGTCCCAGGGCACCATGAACAACCTGACCCTGGGCACGTCGCGCGGCGCCTACTACGAGACGATCGCCGGCGGCGCAGGCGCCGGGCCCGGCTGGGCGGGCGCTCACGGGCTGCAGAGCCACATGACCAACACGCGCATCACCGATCCCGAGGTCCTGGAGCTCCGCTTCCCCGTGCAGGTCCGCCGCTTCGCGCTGCGGCGGGGCTCCGGAGGGCTCGGGGCCTGGCTGGGAGGTCAGGGGCTCGTGAGGGTGTTGCGCTTCCTGGAGCCGGCCGACGTGGCCCTGCTCAGCCAGCGGCGGCTGCGCGCGCCCTTCGGGCTGGCCGGCGGAGGTGAGGGGGCGACCGGCGGCGCGACCCTGAACGGCGCGGACGGCCCCGTGGAGCTCGCCGGCTGCTTCGTGCGGCGGGTGCTGGCGGGGGACGAGCTCGAGATTCGGACGCCGGGCGGCGGCGGCTTCGGGCCGGTGGCTCCGTCGTCGGCCGCGGATGGTGTGGACATGTGAACGTTCGGTGGAGGGGCACGCAGGTCTTGATCGCCCGGCATCGCGCGCGGTATTCCCTTCGCAGTCATGACGACGCGCCCCCTCCTGCTGATCCTCGCCTCCTTGCTGGTCGGCGCCCCGGCGACTGCGGCGCCCCGGGGAGGCGGCCCGGCCGTCGCGGTCTGGGACCTGCACGTCGACGACGCCCACCGCACCGAGGCCAGCCACTGGTACGCCCGCTTCGCCGACGCCCTGGCGGACATCCCGGAGCTGCGGGCCGACAGTGGCCGGGTGTTCCGGCCCTCCGTGCGCCCGGCCGAGGGCCTCACCGTGGCGTCCTACAACGCCCAGCGCTGGTTCGACGCGGCCTGGGTGGCCTTCCGCGGCGGCGAGATGGAGGCCGCCTCGGCGCTGGTCTCCGACGCCTTGCGCCTGGTGGAGCCCTACCCCGCAGCGCGCCTGCCCGAGGGGCTCGCCCGCGACCTGCACCTGCTGCGCGGCCGCATCCTGCTGGAGTTGGGCCGCCCGGAGCCGGCCGAGGCCGCCCTGAAGGCCGCCACGATCCTCGATCCCGGCTGGGAGGCCGAGCCGCGCTGGGAGCAGCCGGAGTTCCTGGTGCTGTGGGGCCGCCTGGCCGACGCACGCGACCGCGCCCCCCGCGGCATGCTGCAGGTCGACGCGGCGGAGCCCGGCGCCACCGTGCTGGTCTACGGCGTCCCCCAGGGGCAGGCCGATGGGGACGGGCGCCTGTCCCTCACCCTGCCGGCGGGCCTGTACGAGATCACCGGCCGCAAGCCGGGCTTCGCGGACCGCACCGAGACCGTGCACCTGCGCCCGGGCGCCAACACGGAGCTGGATCTGGCGATCTCCGTGCGCAACAGCCCCGGCTTCCAGGAGGCCCTGGCGGCGGCCCTTGAGTCCCCGGCCGACCAGCGCGACTCCGACGTCTGGGCGGGCCTGGAGCGGGCCAGCGAGTCCGTGGACGCCCGGGCCATCCTGGTGGGCCGCTTCGACTCCGAGCGGCAACAGCTCCAGGTGGGCTTGTTCCTGCCCGGGCGCGCCGGCTGGGGCTGGTACGGCACGATGCCGATCACCCGGGAGCGCAGCTTCGACGAGCGGCGGGCCGACCTGCTGAGCAAGGAGCTGGTCGACCGCATGCAGGTCGCGCTCTGGCCCACGGCCTTCGCCGGTCGTTGAGCCCCCTGCGTCCGCCGATCCCGTCGACGTCGAGCCCGATCAGTCGTCCACGCGCTGGGCGGTGAGGGCGTCGGTGGCCTGCCAGCTCTCCTGGCTCCCGTCGATCTCCACGGTGCAGCGGGCGGTCCAGCCGGACAGCGTGGTGTCCACAACGTAGCGACCGTGCAGGATCAGGCCGCGTTCGAAGCCCAGGCGCTGCCAGCAGGTGGGGAACTCGTCCCAGGCGGTGCCGTCGGGCCCCGGCGGCTCGACCGGCCAGGCGGCGCAGGGCAGGGCGCGGCTGGTCTCCGCGATGATCTCCGCCTGCCGATCGGCGATGAGCTCCAGGTTGACCGTGCACTCCGCCCGCACCGAGTCGTGGCCCGCGTCGTCCCAGAGCGGCTTCACCACGACCATCGCCACGCCGAAGCCGGCGAGGACCGAGAGGTACACGAAAGGCCCCGAGAGCCGCTGGGAGGTCTGCTTCGCCACCGGTGGATCCTACCCTGCCCAGGGGTACAGGCAGGGGCCTTCGGTGCTAGATTCCGGACCTTGCGCGGCGGCCAAGGCCGCGGGAATTCATGGAAACCGACGCACCCGCTCATACTCCAGGGGAGGACTTCGGCCCCTACCGACTCGAGAAGGCCCTCGGTCGTGGGGCCGCGGCTGAGGTTTGGGAGGTCGTTGAGAGCGGGGACATGGGCTTCACGAAGCGCCAGGCGCTCAAGCTCCTGCAGCCTCCCCCGGGGGAGATGGAGGCCCAGAAGAAGGCCCTGATCAACGAGGCGCGGGTCTGCGGGCACCTCAAGCACCCCGGCGTGGTCGACGTCTACCGGGTGGGCGAGCAGAACGGCGAGCTCTACATCGCCATGGAGTTCGTGGACGGGCCGGACCTGAACACGCTGTTGGTGGCCCTGCGCCGCCGCGGGGTGGAGATCCCCGTGGGCGCGGCGCTGGACGCAGCCATCGACCTGACCGAGGCCCTGGACTACGCCCACCACGCCCACGACGACAACGGGGAGGCCCTCAACGTCGTGCACCGCGACCTGAAGCCGTCCAACGTGCTGGTGGACCGCCGGGGACTCCTCAAGATCTCCGACTGGGGCCTGGTCAAGTCCACCCTGAACATCGAGTCCACCACCCGGGGCATCGTCAAGGGCACGCCGGGCTACATCGCTCCGGAGGTCTGGGGCGGCACCCGCGACTTCCGTCCCACCGCGGACCTCTTCGCCGTCGGCGCCATGCTCTACGAGTTCATCGTGGGCGAGCGCCTGTTCCAGGGCCGCAACCTGGCCCGGATCGCCGAGCAGGTGGCCCGCCGCAAGCCCGAGGACGAGGCGCAGCGGGTGGCCGAGCGCTGCCCTGAGCTGGTGCCCGTCATGAGCCGCCTCCTGCAGCGCGTGCCCACCCGACGGCACCAGACCGCCGCGGAGCTGGTGGACGAGCTGCGCGCCGTGCGCGAGCACTACCCGGCCCGGGACTCCCTCAAGCGCTTCCTGCGGGAGGTGGTCGACGTGCTCGACGAGGTCTCGCCCAGCCGGGCGGGCAGCAGCCGCCTGCGCGGCCTGGCCGCCCCCGTGGAGGACGACAGCCCGGAGCCGCTGAGCACGGACCGATCCCCCGCGCAGATCGCGCCGGACGCGGCGGCACCGGCTCGGTCGACCCCCGCTGCACCTGCCCACAGCCCCCCTGCCCACAGCCCCCCTGC
>CALCXL010000443.1 GCA_937907595.1 uncultured Pseudomonadota bacterium | reverse complement strand
GGTGCGGTACCACTGCATGATCGCCTGGCGCAGGAAGCCCGAGCAGAACTCGATGCCGGCGATGGTCAGGATGACCGGGTTGGTGAGCATCTTCTTGAAGACCTCGGCCACCGGCAGGCGGGGGCCGTCGTCGCCCGAGGACGCGTCCGCGGTGTCGAAGTCCTCCAGGCCGGCCTCGCCGGGCGTGTTGCGCACCAGGAAGACGTCGAGCACCCAGAAGATCCCCAGGAGGATCGCCGGCATCAAGAAGACCCAGGCCACGCCCAGGCTGTTGAGGATCATGTAGCCGACGTCGAAGGCGAAGTAGATGCCCAGGGAGATGAGGATGCCGAAGATGGCGCCGAAGACGCCGCGCTCGCGCACGTGGAACCAGGGGGCGTTGACCTTGACGATCGCCACCGCGCCGAAGCTCTGGAAGTACATGTTGACCGAGTAGAGGATGGAGAAGAGCACCACGAAGTTCTTCGCGACAAAGCTGCCGATGGTCCAGTCGTGGATGAGCGACAGCGTGCAGAAGCCCATGACCAGGTTCATGAGGGCCGATCCGCCGGCGCCCACCAGGATGGAGAACTTGCCGCCGAAGCGGTCGGTCAGGGGGCCGTTGAGGACGAAGGAGCAGCCGTAGGTCACCGTCCCGTAGAAGAAGATGGTGCCGAAGTCGGCGTTGCTCATCATCGAGCCGCCGGTGGGGTCGGCCATGTTCTCGAACGTGAACTTGCTGACCTTCAGGTTGTACCGGGCCATGTACAGAAACGCGTAGGTCAGGCCCAAGGGCAGCCAGTTCATGACCCGTCGCCGCATGAACTGCGGGCTGTGGCCGAGCTCGATCTTGGGCAGCCGCGCGAAGACGAAGCCCACCACCACCAGCAGGATGGCGATGGGGGCGAAGTTCTTGGCGGCGGTGACCAGCATGCTGCTGTCCCCGTCCGAGGCGGCGAACGCGAGGTCCGGCACCAACAGGGCCAGGGCGAGGACAAGGAGCGGCAAACACGAGCGGCAGGGCATGGGATCTCTCCAGGGTCGCCGCGAGGTCCGCGCGGCCGCGGCAAGATACCGGCGGCCTGGGGAGGGCTCAAGGAATCCGGCGGGAGGCGCTGCCGGGGCCCCGCCGCATTGCGCCCTGGGCCCCCGTGCCCCACGATGCCGGCCATGGGCAACCCGCGACTTCACGACGTCCTGGCCGACGTTGAGCCAGGCACCGTCGTCGTGTTCGATCTGGACGCGACGCTGCTGTGGTCGGGGCCGCGGCACCTGAAGATCGCCCAGGACTTCGGCGCGTTCCGGGCCGGCGCCGCCCGCGCCGTGGCGAACCTGAGCGCCGAGGACTTCGGCTACGAGGCCGACGCCGCCCTGCGCGCCGCTGGCCTCAAGGACAAGCGCCTGCTGCGCGAGTTCAAGGCCTTCTGGGGCCAGAAGTACTTCACCAGCAAGTACTGCCTGCTGGACCTGCCGCAGCCCGGCGCCGTCGACTTTGTGCACGCGGTGGAGGAGCGCGGGGCCCGCGTCGTCTACCTGACCGGCCGCGACGAGCCGAAGATGGGGGAGGGCACCCGCCGCTCCCTGGCGCAGCACGCGTTCCCCCTGGGGCGTCGCACCACGCTGCTGCTCAAGCCGCGCCCGCGCATGGGGGACACGGAGTGGAAGCAGGAGGCCCTGCCCCAGGTGGAGGCCCTGGGCCGCGTGGTGGCGACGTTCGAGAACGAGCCCCGCAACGCCAACCTCTTCGCGCGCCGCTTCCCCGAGGCCACCAACGTCTTGATGGAGACGGTGTGCTCGCCCGGGGCGGAGGCGGCTCTGCCCCAGCTGGTGCGGACGGCGGACTTTGTGATTTGAGTCAGCGGCCCCGGACCTCATGGTCCAAGGGGCGGAGCAGGTCCCGGGCCATGTGCAGGGAGCCCGCCACGCTGCCCAGCAGCAGGAGCGCCACGATCCCCGTGACCAGGCGCTCGTCGACCCAGCGGTGCAGCAGGATCGACCCGAACAGGGCCACCGCCAGCGCCTGGAGCACCCTCATCGCCCGCCCGCGCTGCCGGCCGTCGCCCAGGGTCAGCGCGGTGGCGGCCGGGATCGCAGCCAGCAGGCCCAGGACTGCGAGGGCCAGCGAGGTCGCGTCCGGCAGGTCGAGGCCCGCCTGCGTCCCCCAAAGCCAGGCCCCGAGCAGCAGCGTCAGCGCCAGGCCCGCGCCGATCGCCGACTGGGTCAGCGCAGCCCGACGCAGGACGCGCGGCTCCACGGGCAGGAAGCGCCAGGCCTCAGCGAAGGTGCCGTCCAGCGCGACACCCCGTCCCCCGGGCCCCACGGTGCGGCCGTTGAGGGCGAGCGGGGTGAGCATCGGTCCACCGAGCAACACCATCGCCATCAGCCCGTGGAAGAGCAGCCGCGATCCCGGCGAGTTCCCCGCGCTCCCCATCAGGGTCAGGGGCAGCGAGACCAACAGCACGCCGGGCGCCGCCGTCACCCACACCCGCCGCAAGAGGTAGCCCCGCCGGCTGTGCCAGGGCTGCTCGCTGCCGGCGATTCCGGGGGCCAGCCGGCTCAAGCGCTCGATGCCCACGCCCGACCAGCGCTCCACCTCCGGGGTCAGGCGATCCGCGACCCCGGCCATCGTCACCGACGCCACCAGCAGGATCGGCAGGACCTCAGCGAACGCGACCAGCGGGGTGCAGAGGGCGACCGCCAGCAGCATCGTGCCCAGGGCGCTGGGCTGACCCATCGTGCACTGCTTTCGCCCCACCACCAGCGCCGGCAGGGGGATCAACAGCGCCGCCGGCAGCCCGCCCCAGGCCCAGGTCCCCAGCAACCGGACGCCGTAGACGAGCAGGTTCTCGCTCTCGGGCAGCTGCGTGCACAGCCAGGTCGCCGGCACCACCAGCAGGGCCCAGCCCAGGGTCGCGCCCACCGCCTCCAGCAAAGCCCGCGCGCCCGGGTGCACCGGCAGCATGGGGAGGACGGAGGGAGCGGCCGCGACTTCGAACCCGGCGCTGGAGGGACGCACGGCTGCGCCCGCGATCATCCCGAAGATGCCCACCTGGGAGCCCAGGAACACCGCGCTCCAGAACGCGCCGATGGCCTGGGTGATGGCGCCCTCGGAGCCCCCGAAGCCGCCCACCCCCACCGCGGTCAGGGCCAGGGCCGAGCCGCCCATGAAGGCCACGAAGGGCTGCCGGAGGGCCCAGAAGCCGAAGACGCGGACGTGGTGCAGGTGCGGGTTCATGCCGCGCCCCAAGCCAGCAGGGCCTCTTCCAGGGTGCGCTCGTCGCCGACCAGGGCGTCGGTGTCGCCGTCCTGCAGGACGCGCCCCTCGTCCAGCACCAGCAGGCGCTCGCTCAGGCGCTCCACGTCGCCCAGGCGGTGGGACGACAGGAGGATCGCCGTCTCCCCGCCCTCAACGAACTCCAGGACCAGCTCCATCAGCGTTCGCCGCGCCGACAGGTCCAGGCCTGAGGCCGGCTCGTCCAGCAGCAGGACCTTCGGGCGAAAGGCCATGGCCAGCAGGAGGCGCAGGCGGGTGCCCTGGCCCAGGGAGAGGGCGTGCACGCGCTTCTTGGGCTCCAGGCCGAAGGTGGCGCGGATGCGCTCGGCGTGGGCGTGGTCCCAGGTGGGGTAGTAGCCCGAGACCAGGTTGATCAGCTCGCCGATGCGCAGGTCGAACAGCGGCTGCTGCGGGGCGACGAAGCCCAGCTGCGAGCGCACCGCGACCGGCTCCCGCGCCGGATCGTAACCCAGGACGGAGAGGCGGCCGGCCTGCCGCCGTCCCAGGCCCGCGAGGACCTCGAAGAGGGTCGTCTTGCCCGCTCCGTTGGGCCCCACCACCCCGACCACCTGGCCGGGCTGCACGGTGAATCGCGGGATCTGCAGCGTGAAGTCGCCGCGCCGGACCACGAGGTCCTGGATGTCGATGATCATGCGTCCTCCATGGCGGACTGGAAGGCGGCGCGGATGGCGTCGTCCTCCAGGCCCAGTTCGCGGGCGTCACGCACCGCGTCGGTCATGAGCTCTGCGACCCGGCCCTCGGCCCAGTCGCCCCCCGCCTTCACCTCAGCGACGAAGGTCCCCCGCCCCTGCTGGCTGTGCACCAGGCCGGCGGCCTCCAGGTCGGCGTAGGCCCGGCGGGTGGTGATGACCGACACCTTGAGCTCCACCGCCAGCCGCCTGACCGAGGGCAAGGCCGCCCCGGCGGGCAGGGCGCCGCTGCGGATCAACGCCGCGAGCTGGTCCTGGACCTGCCGGTAGTAGGGCACGCCGGAGGCGTCGGAGAGCTGCAGGGGGAGTGTGTCGGTCACTGTGCTTATGAATATGCACACTAAGCACAGTGAGATCAACTGTGCGTCGACGGATCACCGCGAGATTTCTGGTCGCGATGGGCCCAAAAGCGCCGACGTCGGCCCGGTGCGTCGCGGCCGATCCCGTCAGCAGCCGGTGTTGGAGCTCCCCGGGGTCCCGGAGTCTCCCGTCGCTCCGATGGCGTTCGTGGAGTCGTCATCGCCGTTCGCGGCCGAATCGCCGTCGTCGGCTGAGTCGTCGTCGTCATCGCCGTTCGAGGCTGAGTCGTCGTCGTCGGCTGAGTCGTCGTCGTCTGCTCCGGGGCAGCCGGCGAGGAGGAGCAGGCCGGCGAGGAGGGCGAGGAGTCGGTACGTCATGGCGGGAGACCACGCAGCATGCGCGGCTCCGACCCAAGAGCTGCGGCCGTCGCCGTGCCCGCTCCGGTGGCCCCCGCCTCCTCAGACCCCAGCCACCTCGTCGAGCACGCGGTGCAGCGCCCGGTGCCGTCGGCCCATGTCCCAGAGCGGGGTCTGCTGGAAGGTGACGGCCTGGTAGAGCCGATCGACGTTCCACGCCGCCGCGTGCTCGGGGATCGTCGGTTGAGTCCACTCGTCCAGCACCTTGCGGATCCGGCTCGGCGGGAACACGCCGCGCTCCAGCAGCTGGATCAGGACGTCGTTGCCCGACGATCGCTCCAGCGGGGTCTCGCGGTAGGCGTCGCACCGCTTCGCCTGATCGGTCATCGCCTGGGTGAACCGACCCACCGCGTCCTCGATGAGGAGCGGCAGGTCCCGGCGGATGTGCCGGGTGTGCTTCCGGGCCACCTTCACTTCCGCGTAGAGGCAGAGGTTGAAGCAGACCGTGACCTGCTCGCCGAGCAGGAGCGTGGCCGCGGCGCTGCGGTCGTGCGAGTTGAACCAGCCCACGAAGACGTCGCGCCCCCCCGCGGGGGAGACGAGGTCGGTGACGCCGAGCCCGATGTAGCGATCGCCGCGGCGGTACAGGGTGTGGATCTGCTCGGTGACGCCGATGTCCTGGGCGCGCAGGGCGTCGAGGACCAGGGCGTGCAATTCGTCGTGGGGGAGGGGGACCCAGCCGTCCTTCTGGGCGGGCGTGTCAACGGCCTTCACGGCGGGCCACTCGACGGCGAAGGAGCCGACGTAGCGGTCGAGGCGGCGTGCGCGGATGACGGAGGCGACCGGGCCGGCGGGGGCATCGTCGGCGGGGTCGGGGGCGGGGAGGCTGTCGTCGAACATGGCGGACTCCTGGGGTGGGCTGGACCCAGGGTCGCGCGGGGGTGTGACAGCCAGCGGGCCGGCTCAGCTCAGTACCGAAGCTCCAGGGTCAGCTCCGGACCGCAGACGTGGATCGCGACGTCCCGGGAGCGCACCGAGAAGCCCGCGAGCACCGACGCCGCCCCCAGCGCGGGTCGATCGGCCAGGACCACGAGCAGCCGGGGTTCGAGCTTCCCGGCCCCCGCCAGCCGCCCCGCCCGCGCCGCCGCGCCTTCCAGGGGGAAACGCTCGACGTCGGCCCGGTGCAGCCGGTCGGGGTACGCGCCCATCAGCTCCCCCGCCGAGCCCAGCCCCGGCATCGTCGCCGTCCCGCAGGTAGGGCACGCGAGCGCCGTCGCCGGGAGGAGGAGGAGCAGCAGAAGGAGGCAGGCGCGCACCGCCTCAGTGGAGCGTGTACGGGCTCGGTCCGCCAGCAGATTCCGGGGGGGAGGGTGCCGCGTGCCCGAACCGGCCGGTTGCTCAGTTGATCTCGAGCACGCCCGTGACCGTGGCGAAGACCGCGCCCTGGTCGTTGATGTTGAAGGGGGTGATGAAGGCCATCACGAACTCCCCGCCGCCCCAGGCCCAGGAGCCCGAGAGGCTGATCAGCGCCGTCGGGGCGATGACGATGTCCGCGCCGGAGTCGACCGCCGTGCCGGGGCCGCTGTCGAAGCCTTCGCCCGCGTCGAAGACGATGCCCTCGCCGGCGCTGACGTTGCCGCCGACGACCGTGGAGTCGCCGGACGTCACCGAGACATCCCCCACCGCGGAGACGGAGCCGTCGACGGTCGTATTGAGGCCGGAGTCCAGGTTCACGTCGCCCTGGGCCTCGAGGTCGCCTTCGACGTTGAGATCGGCGCCCGCGTCGAAGGTCACGTCCCCGCCCGAGACGACGCTGGAGCCCCACACCGTGACGGCGTTGTCGGTGGTGTTGGAGTAGATGCTGACCCCCGCACCGAGCAGACCTCCGAGAGCCAGGCTTGCGCTGTTGAGGTTGATGCTCCCGCCCGAGTCGACGTTGCCGCCGACGACCGTGGAGTCGCCGGACGTCACCGAGACATCCCCCACCGCGGAGACGGAGCCGTCGACGGTCGTATTGAGGCCGGAGTCCAGGTTCACGTCGCCCTGGGCCTCGAGGTCGCCTTCGACGTTGAGATCGGCGCCCGCGTCGAAGGTCACGTCCCCGCCCGAGACGACGCTGGAGCCCCACACCGTGACGGCGTTGTCGGTGGTGTTGGAGTAGATGCTGACCCCCGCACCGAGCAGACCGCCGTGACTGAAGTTGGCGCTGTTGAGGTTGATGCTGCCGCCCGAGTCGACGTCGCCGCTGATGGTGAGGGACGCGTGGGCGTCCAGCGTGACCGCGCTGGTCGCGTCCAACACCCCGCTGATGAGGATGTCGCCGGCCTGGATGCCCGCGGTGCCCTGCGACCGGACGGTCCCGCGGATCTTCGCGAGCCGGCTCCTCAGACCGAAGCTCCCACGGAGATCGAGCTCGACGCCTCCGCCGTCCACGACGCCGTCAATGATCAGATCGCCGTCGTCGGTCCGCAGGTACACCTCGCCCAACGCGCCGATGTCGCTGTAGATGAGGGTGTTGCCGGCGGAGCGGCTTCGCCAGGTGCCGGTGCGCACCACGCCGGACAGCATGGTCAGGTTGCCGATGCGGCGGGAGCTGGGCTTGACCCGCAGATCGACATCCCCACCGTCGAGGTCGCCGTCGAGGACCAGGTCGCCGCCGCCGGTGGTCCGGAGGTCGATTTCGCCCGACGCGGTGAGGGTGTCGTTGACCACGAGGCCGCCATCCCCGTCGCTGCGCATCGTGATGTCCCCCGCCTCGGCGGAGACGGAGCCGTTGATGATCAGGCCGCCGTCGCCGTTGCCGCGCGCGCGGAGATCGACGTCGCCGACCGCGCTGAGGGATCCGGCGACGGTCAGGTCGCCGGCCCGCAGGCTCACGCTGTCGTCGACCTCGATGTTCCCGTCGATCACGACGCTGTGGGTGGTGCTGCCCTTGAGCGAGCCGCCGAGCACGAGGATGCCGCTGTTGCCGCCCAGCAGCTCGACCGCGCCCTTGATCTCCAGGTCGCGGCCGACGGTGGCGTCGCCGACCTCGATGACCCCGGCCTCCGCCTCGATGTCCTTGCCGATGGTCGCGCCGTCGAGGACGACCGTGCCGCCTTCGAGCACGAGCGTCTTGCCGATCGTGCCGCCCTGGATGACCAGGGTGCCGCCGGTGCGGACGTGCACCTTCCGGGTGACCGTGCCGGTGAGCAGCACGTAGTCGTCGGCCTCGACGCTGATGCTGCCCGAGTGGGTGCCGTCGATGACCAGGGTCGGGGTCGGCTCGGGCTCCTCGTCGTCGTCCAGCTCCACGGTGACCACCTCTTCGGTGGGGGCGCCGATCGTCCGGCCGTCGATGTCGCGCATCGTCCCCACGACGACGTACTCGAGGCCGAGGGCGTTGCCGTCGAACTCCAGCCCGTCGTACTGCAGCGTGGCGGAGGTGGCGAACGACGTGAAGCCGGCGTTCCACGGGGCGGCGTCCGCCTCCAGGGGTTCGGCGAACACCTGCACCTGCTCGGGGGCGGGCGCCGGTTCGGTGGGCACGTCGCCCCCGTGGCTCAGGGAGATGACCGGGCAGTTGGTGCAGTCGAGGTCGGTCGACCAGTCGACGGTCGACAGGAAGTAGGCGGTCCCATCGAAGAGGACCGGCGAGCCGGTGAGCTTCTCACCCGCAATCGCGGGGGAGTCCAGCGCCAGGGTCGACGTCGTGCCATCGGGGGCGGTGAGCTCGAAGGTCAGCCAGTAGGCCGCCCCGTCCGCCACGCCACCCGTCCCGTCCGCGTCGAGAGCGAGCTGGCCCGTCGCGTCGTAGGCCGTGCCGGTGCGCGCGAGGCTCAGGGGGTTCTCCTGCGGGGAGGGGCCTGCGAAGGGCTCCTGGAATTGCACCTCGACCGATGAGACGTCGTTGTTGTTGTCGTCGCCGACGCCCACGACCACGCGGTAGCCCGCGCCGAAGCTGTGCTGGCGGATCCGGATGTTGCGGATCTTGCCCCCGAACGCGTCGGCGTCCGTGGTGGCGTCGGCGGCGTCGGCGGCGTCCGAGAGGTCCGCGTCGGCAGCCGTGTCCGCGGCGGGGTCGGTGGCCGTGTCCGCGTCGGCAGCCGTGTCCCCCCCAGGCGCGGCGTCGGCGTCCGCGGCGGCGTCCAGGGCGTCGGCGTCCGCCTGGGCCTGGGCGGCGGCGGGAGGCAGCAGCAGGGCGCCGCATGCTGCGAGAGTCAGCAGTAGATAGAGGGACTTGGACAAGGTCGGCGCTCCTGTTTGGGGACGGGGGAGGTTGGACTGTAGCGCCGGGGGGTGCGGATGGGCCCCTACATGGATCTCACATCGCGCCCCGGAACCGAAGACGGAAGGTTGTTGGACGCCTGTGAGATCGACGAACGGTCCCGATGGTCTGCGTTCCGGTCGCCTCACGCTGCCTGCGGCCGGTGCACGCGAGCTTTGCCGTGCGCGCCCGACTGCCCGACGGGCGACGACGACGACTCCGCCGCCCTGGTGGACGCTGACGGCGACGGCGCGACCTCGGACGTGGACAGCGACGACACCTGCATGACGTCGTTCGCCTACGACCTGTGCGGCGCCCCCCTCCCGAACCTGCCCCAGCCGTTCACCGGCTTCCTGGACGACAGCCGCTTCTACGACGTGGCCCTGACCGCGCCGCAGGTCCAGTCGCTGCGGATCCAGGCGATCTGCAACCGCTGAGCTGATCCCCGGCGCGCTCTTCGGATCAATGGGACTGGCCACCGCAGTCAAACCGACGCTCGTTCCCCTGCCGTCGACACGCGCTGATCGGCCCGGGCACCCCGCGTGGGCCGCCGGAAGGATCTGCGAAGGATGGCGACGGCGCACCTCCCTGCGAACCTGAGCTGCCGCGACGAACCCGCGGTTGGAGATCCCATGCGCCCGTCTTCCTGCTGCTCCCTGAGCCTCCTCCTCGGCCTCTCGCTCTGGATGGTGGGCTGCCCCTCCACCGGGGACGACGACGACTCCTCCGTCACCGACGACGACGACTCCTCCGTCACCGACGACGACGACTCCTCCGTCGCCGACGACGACGACTCCTCCGTCGCCGACGACGACGACAGCAGCCCCTCCTGCGCCGATCCCTCCTTCAGCCTGGGCTACCTGGACCTGGACGGGCTCTCCACGATCGAGTCGGCGGACCTGGACGTGCCGGCGCTCACGTTCGAGGACGACGGCTTCACGCTGGAATTCTGGATCAACCCCACGACCGTGGGGACCGAGCAGCGGGTGCTGAACCGGGGCACGGGCTTCCCGGACGCCTATTGGGTCGTGGACGTCGGCGCCAACGCGAACCTCCAGCTCGAGATCCGCAACAACGACCAGGTCAGCGGCACCACCAACAGCCTTCCGGACGTGATCACCGCCGGCGTCTGGCAGCACGCCGCCATCGTCCTGGACCGGGGGCCGGGCGAGGTGCGCTTCTACGTCGACGGGCAGCCCGCAGGGGCCACCACGCTCGCCCCCGACTTCCTGGATGTGCCGTCCGCGGCGACCGGCCCCTTCCTGGTGCCCGGCGCCTTCCAGCCCATGGCCGGGGCGCTGGACGAGATCCGCGCCTGGGATCTGCCGCGCACGGCGCTCCAGATCCAGGCGAACCGCTGCGACTCGCTGACGACCGGAGCGGGCCTGACGCTGTCGATCCCCTTCGAGGCGGACCTCAACGACCACGGTCCCTCCGCCGTCGCGATGGTCGCGTCGGGCGCGGCGGCTCGCCTGGAGCACTGAGCTGCCGGCGCAATGACCCGCCGGCGGAGTGACCGCGACGGAGCGGGCGGGCGCGGGGCTCGGCTACCCTGCCGGGCGTGCACCCCGAGCCCCTGCCCGACCCCTCCAGGGGCCGCTGACCCCGTGCGGGCCTCGGCAACCTTCGGTCTCCCATCCGGCGACGAGCGCTCCCTGGGGCACGGCGACCTGATCGGTCGACTGTCCGCAGCGGCCCTCCGCTTCGACGACCCCGCCATCTCCGAAGCCCACGCCCTGGTGTCCCTCCGTGGCGGGGACCTCAAGCTGCTCGCCCTGCGGGGCCTGTTCGCGATCGACGGGCGCCCCCGCCAGGACGCCGTCTTGCGGCCGGGGTTGCGCATCAGCCTCAGCCGCGAGATCGCGATCACGGTCGTGGACCTCGTGCTCCCGGACACCGTGCTGGGCCTGCAGGGCGATGACCTCCCGCTGCAGCCCCTGGGCGGGGCTGTGTCCCTGGTCCTGGGGGTGCGGCCGAGCCTGCGCACCCGGTACCAGCACGACGCCGACGCCTGGCTCTGGTGGGCGGAGACCGAGTGGCGGCTGCGGGTCCGGGGGCAGGTGGACCGCGCCCTGGAGCCAGGGCAGCCGTTCCAGGTCAACGGGCGCACGTTCGAGGCCACGTCCATGGCGCTCAACGACGCCGGCGAGCAGCCCACGCGCGCGGCGGGCGGGATCCAGGCCCCCCTGACCATCCGAGCCCGCTTCGACACCGTGCACCTGCTCCGGGAGCGCACGCCCCCGCTGGTGCTGACCGGCCAGTCGGCCCGCATCCTCAGCGAGCTGGCGACCGTGGGGGTCGCCATCGCCTGGGAGGCGGTCGCGGCGACGGTGTGGTCGGGCGACTCCGTGGACTCCGGGGAGCTGCGGCGGCGCTGGGACATCGCGATGGTGCGGCTGCGCGGCAAGCTTCGGGACGCCGGCATCCGCCCCGGTCTGGTGCGCGCGGACGGCTCGGGCTGCTTCGAGCTGGTGCTCGCCGAGGGCGACGTGGTGGTGGACGAGACCTGAGCGACCGCGTGGGGACGAGACCTGAGCGACCGCGTGGGGAGGACACCTGACCCCGGAGCGCCGACGGCACGACGCCCCCCCCCCGCGAAGGATGTGTGAAGGATGGCAAGGGCGGCCTGCCCGGGGATGCTGCGGGAGCCGCTCGACCAGAGCCGGCTGGAGGTCCCATGCGCCACGTCCCCGAGTCCCCCGCCCTGCTCTTCGCCCTCGCCCTCCTCGCCATGGGGTGCCCGTCCGGCCCCGTCGACGCAGACGACGACGACGACAGCGCCACCGACGACGACGCGGCCAACGACGACGACGCAGCCGACGACGACGACGCAGCCGACGACG
>CALCXL010000442.1 GCA_937907595.1 uncultured Pseudomonadota bacterium | reverse complement strand
CGGTGCTCTGCTGCCGGGCCAGGGCCACCTCCCGCTCCTTGATCTCCCGCTGGGCGTCGGTGGCGCGTTGGCCGATCTCCTCCAGGCGGGCCTTGAGGGCGCCGCGCTCGTCCTCCAAACCGCCGATGCGGTCGCGCGCGCGCTCCAGGAGCTCCCGGGCGGCGCCCTCCGCCGCGTCCAGGCTGCGCAGGAAGCCGGCCTCCAGGCGCTGCCGCTCGCGCGCGCCCTCTGCCAGGGCGGCGGTCTTCTTGGCGCCGTCGCGCTCCAGATCGGCCACCCGGTGGCGCGCCTCGGCCAGGTCTCCCTGCAGCCGGCTGCGCTCGCGCTCCACGGCCACCAGCCGGTCCCGAAGCTGCTCGGCCACCCCCCGAGCCGCCTCCTCCGCCTGCTCCAGGCGATCCAGGGCGTCCTGCCGCAGCGCGTCCAGGGCCTGCATCGCCTGGGCCTGCTGCCGGGTCCCGGCCTCCTTGACGCGCTGCAGCTCCCGGGAGGTCTTGGCGTCCTCCGCCCGGGCGGAGGCCAGGGCCGCCCTCAGCTCCTCCAGCTCCCCCAGCAGGGCGTCGGCCTCGGCCGAGGACGTGGCCCCCGCCGATACCGCCGACTCCAGCCGCTCCCTCAGATCGGCCAGCTCGTCGGCGCGCAGGGCCCGCTGGTCGGCGTGCTCGGCGTCCTTCTTGTCCAGGTCCTGGCGCAGGGCGGCGATGCGGTCGCGCAGGCCCGCGGTCTCCCCCACGGCGCGCTTGCGGTCCTCCTCGAAGCCCAGCGCCTCCCGGTCCCGGGCCACGAAGCGGGCCTCCAGGTGCTCGTTGTCGCTGCGGAGCTCCGCCACGGACTGCTTGAGCTTGGCGATCTCCCCCTGGGCGCGGACCAGCGCGTCCTGCTTCTTCTTGAGGTCGAGGCTGCGCCGCTCCAGCTCCAGGCTGGCCTCGCCCACGTCGCGCAGGGACTCGCCGTGCTGCTCCTGCAGGTAGGCGACGGCGTCGTTCTTGAAGCGGCTGACGGCGCCCAGGGAGTCGCTCAGGCGGTCGACGGAGCCCATGAGGGCCGAGATGCGGGCGTTCAGCCCGGCGATCTCCTCGGTCTTCTTGTCCAGGTCCGAGCGCTGGTGGCCGACCACCTCCCGCAGCCGCTGGTTCTCCTCGTGCTCCTCCCACAGATCGCCCTGCGTCCGCGTGAGGCGGGCCACGAAGGTCTCCTCCCGCGCGCGGCGGGTGGGGTGGCGCACCAGCCGGTCCAGGGGCTCGATCGTCCGGTCCCAGGCGTAGCGTTCCTGGGCCAGCTTCTGGGCCTGGGCGGAGGCGGCGGCGACCTTGTCGGGGTGGTCGAGCAGGTCGTCGACCAGGCGACGCAGGGCCCGTGTGTTGCCCGGCTCCACGACCCAGCCCGCGCCGTAGTCCAGCAGATCGTCGGCGATGACCTGGCTCGGCGACGTGATGATCGGCAGCCCGCAGCGCAGGTAGTCGACCTGTCGGAAGGACAGGTTGAGCTCCCGCTCCGGGTTCGGCCGCATCAGGTCGAACGCGATGGAGCCGCGCCGGTACTCCTCCCAGAGCTGATCGATGGGCACCATGCCGCGGAAGGAGAGCCGCGGGTGCTCGGCGGGCAGGGACTGCCGGGGGTCGGCGTACTTCGCCGTGTCCGACCGGATCCCGTACTCGCCGCCGTAGAGGTGCAGACGGCCGGTGTCCCGCGCCTCCAGGATGCTGAGCAGAGAGGCCAGGCCGTTGGACAGGTCCGCCCAGGGCCAGAAGACGCCGCCGGCGACGAAGGTGGGCTCCACCGGCGCCACGTGGGTGGGGAGCTCCGGGGGGCAGGAGATCGGCACTACCGCGCCGGCCTCCCGGGTGCAGTCGACGCCGGCCAGGGCGAGCAGGGGCAGGTGGAAGTACTTCTGGCGCTGGTTGCTGAAGACGAAGGCGTCGCCGCGCTGGATGGCGTCGAGCACCCGCACGGCCTCCCGCTCGTCGTCCGTCGCCTGAAACTGCTGCTCCAGGATGCGGGGCGCGAAGAGGTCCAGGACGACGGAGAAGCGGCCCTCGGGCAGCCGGCGCGCCTCTTCCAGGGCCTCCACCAGCACGACGTCGGGGTCGACCCGCTGGACGATCTCGTGGAGCTCGTGGGCCTCGGTGAAGGAGAAGGGGTTGCCGGGCGCTCCCAGCGGTCCGCCCACGGCTGCGAGGCCGTTGCCGGTGCCCGGCGACACCCGAGGGAGGCCCGGATCGGTGACGCCGTGGGCGTGATCGCCGATCTCCAGGGAGGCCCGGGGCGCGTCGGGCTCCTCGGCCGTCGGCGCCTGCCCCACGGCGGTCAGGCGGCGGCGCATGCGGCGGGCGTCGCCGGGGGGGTGGAACTCGCCGGTGATCGTCGTCAGCAGCAGCGGCTTCTTCGCGCGGCGGCTGACGGCTTCGGCCCGGGCCTCCTCGGGCAGGTCTTCGGCCCGGGTGCAGTAGAGGACCTGGTGGCCGCGCCCGCGCAGGGCCTCACCGTTGGAGAACGCGCGCAGGCCCGAGCCGACGACGCTGCGTCCGGCCTGGGGCGGCATTCCGTGGAGGACGACGAGGACCTTCAAGGGACGGCGAGGCCTCCGATGGGGGGCGGGCTGACGTGGGGCGGGGGGATCCCGCCCGATCGGCTGGGCTTGGACTATAGCCGGCCGGCCCAGCGATCGACGGGTGCCTTCGGGCCGGCTGCCTCAGGGCCTGCGCTGGGGCCCGTCGCCCGTGCGGGGGACCGGATTCGTCGCCGACCGCGCCTGCCCCTGGCCATCGACGCCCCGGCGAAGCAGGATCCGCCGATGCACTCCTGGGTCCAACCGTTCTACGCGCTGCAGTCCCGCTGGACCGCGAACCTGCCCACCGGCGACGACGACATCGCCCGCCTGCAGGCGATCCACCGCCACGCCGGCTCCGGCCCCCACCGCATCCTCGAGCTGGGCGCGGGCGGGGGGCAGTCGGCGTTCCTGGCCGCGACCGTCGGTCACGACGTCACCGCGATCGAGCTGGTGGCCGAGCGGGCGGCGCGGGCCCGGGCGCTGGCCGCCAACGCGCGCACCCTGACGGTGCTGGAGGGCTCCTTCTACGACGTGCCCATCGACGGCGCCTTCGACCTGGTCCTGTACTGGGACGGCTTCGGGGTGGGCGACGACGCCGATCAGCGGGTGCTGCTGCGCCGCATCGCCAACTGGCTCGCGCCCCACGGGTCGGCCCTCATCGACGTCTACTCGCCCTGGTTTGCGGCCGCGTCGGTGGGGCGGGAGATGGCCTTCGACGGGGCACGTCGCCGCTACGACTACGAGGCCGAGGGCAACCGCTGGCTGGACACCTGGTGGCCCGAGGACGCGCCCGAGCAGGCCCTGACCCAGTCGCTGCGCTGCTACGCACCGGCCGACTTCCGGCTGCTGCTCGAGGGCACCGGCCTGGAGCTTCAGGGCGTGGACCCCGGCGCCGGCCCCGACGGCCTGGGCGGCTGGGCGGAGAAGACGAACCTGGCCCGCTGCATGTCCTGGTTGGCGACGATCGGCCCCGCTTGATGCAGGCGGTGCGGGAGCTTCACCGACGCACCCACCGAGAGCAGCGCTGCACGTCGATCGTGGAGCGGCTGGAGGACGGCTCGGTGCGCAAGCGTTACGTGGGCAAGGGCGCCTGGCCGCGCCGTCGTTGGAAGCGGGAGGTGGAGATCCTGCGTCGCACCGTCGACTGCGTGGTCACGCCCAGCCTGCTCTCCGCCGACGAAGCCGGGCTGTCCCTGCGCATCGACTACCGGGGGGAGCCCGTCGCCCCCTCCTTCAGCGCCTGGAACGGCGCGTTGACGGCCTGGGACGAGCTCAAGGAGGACTTCGGCCTCACCCACAACGACCTGCACTGGCCCAACGCAGTCAGCGACGGCCGGCTGGTGACGCTGGTGGACCTGTACAGCCTGGAGCGCCGCTTCACGCCCTGGGGCCGTCGTCGCTTCCTGCAGTTCCTCATCGAGCCGCTGCTGCACACGGTGTCTCCGCCGGAGCTTCGGGTGGGTCCCCGCGCGGCGCCTGCCGCCGACAAGATCACCGGCCTGGGGCGCGGCTGGCTCTACCTGCCCGCGCGGGAGCCCTGGCCCCGGGCCCACGATCTGCTGGGCCGCCGACCGGACCTGGTGGCCCGCATGGAGAAGGTCGCGCGCGTGAGGCCGGTCATCGGCCCCGGGGAGAAGCCCGGGGTGCTGGTGGCGGGGCTGAAGGTGGACGACCTGCGGGGCTGGGGCCGGCGCTTCGAGCAGGCGACGTTGCTGGTGGGCGGGCCGGGGCGTCGCCAGGGCTACCTGAAGATCGAGCCGGGCGCGCCGGATCAGTAGGCGCCGTTCTCCACCCAGAGCAGCAGCCGCAGCCACTGCCGTTGCCCCACCTCCACCGGGCAGCGGGCGAACTCCCGGTCGAAGCCGATGGCCACCGCGTCGCGCGGGTCGGTGTAGGTGACCCGCGGGTCCCAGTCGTTGGCATCCGACGGGGCCTCGTAGGCGATCTCCTGCACGAACTGGAGCTCGCCGTCGCTGAGCCCCAGGGCCCAGGCATCGTCGTCGACGGCTTCCAACTCCAGCCTCCCCGACGACGCCTGCCAGACCTCCCGCGGGGGACCGGGGTAGAGGAAGCTGCCCATCGTGGACTCCTGCACGGTGGGGTTGCTGCAGTCCAGGACCTCCTGGGGGGTGTCGCCGACCAGGGTGTTGGCCCGGGTGGTGGTGACGCTGAGGGAGGGCAGGCCGTCGTCGGGCCAGTCGTCGGCGACCCCGGTGCGGCCGTCGGCGGGGGTCCCTGCGGCGAGGGGGACGCCGTTGGAGGAGGTGATCTGGTTGAGGAAGAGCACCGTGTGCCGGGCGTCCTGGTAGTACAGCAGCCGCTCGGCCTCCAGACGGGTCTGCCAGTAGCCCAGCCGGGCCTCGCAGCGGGCTTGTGATGGGCCGTCGGGCAGCCCCGACATCGCCGCGTCCAGCGCCAGCAGCGCCTCCTCCTCCCGGGCCCATCGCTCGGCGAACAGCGCGCAGTAGTCGGGCTCCGTCGTCAGCACGAAGGCGTGGCCTACGAGCGGCCACTCGCCGGTGGCGTCGCGTACCTCCAGCCACACGGCGTGGTCGTCTTCCCCCACCGCGTCCACCCGGTAGGGGGTGCAGGCGGAGAGCAGGAGCAGCAGCGGGAGCAGGGTGCGCACTCCATCACCCTACAGCCAGAACCGTGCCGCGTTGGGGGGTGCCCACCGACCCCGCGGAGCCCCGATCCGCGCCGAACCCTGGCACTCTGGCCCCCAGCGAGCCCGGGAGGACGGCATGGGGAATCAGCAGAGCGCACACCTGCGGGAAGTAGCCGACGGGGCCTGGGCCTGGCTCCAGCCGAACGGCTCCTGGGGCCTGAGCAACGCGGGCCTGGTGGTCGATGGGGAGCAGTCCCTGCTGGTGGACACGCTCTTCGATCTTCCGCGCACCGCGGCGATGCTGGCGGCCATGAAGCAGGTCTCGCCGGCGGCGGGCTCGGTGGACACCCTGGTCAACACCCACGCCAACGGCGACCACTGCTGGGGCAACTCCCTGGCGGGGGCGGGCCAGATCGTGGCGTCGCGCCGGGGGGCCGAGGAGATGGTGGAGCTTCCGCCCCAGAAGCTGGCGATGCTGCTCAAGGCGGGCCGCGCCCTCGACTCCCTGGGGCCCCTGCGGCCGGCGCTGGGGAGGTTCCTGGGGGCGATCGGCCTGCAGAAGGGAGCGTGGCTGGCCGACGCCGCGCCCTTCGCGCTGCGCTGCTTCGGCGACTTCGACTTCGGCGGCCTGGAGGTCTGCCCGCCCACGCGCACCTTCGAGGGTCGGCTGGAGCTGTCCGTGGGCGATCGCAAGGTGGTGCTGCACGAGGTCGGCCCGGCCCACACCCGCGGCGACGTCGTGGTGCACGTGCCCGACGCCGATCTGATCTACACGGGCGACATCCTCTTCGCCGACGCCCACCCGGTGGTCTGGGAGGGGCCCGTCGCCAACTGGATCGAGGCCTGCGACCTGATCCTGGACCTGGGCGTCACCACGGTCGTGCCGGGCCACGGCAAGCTCAGCGATGCCTCCGCGGTCCGCTCGGTGCGCGACTACCTGGTGCACGTCGACGCCGAAGCCCGCCTCCGCCACGCCGCGGGCATGAGCGCGCACGACG
>CALCXL010000441.1 GCA_937907595.1 uncultured Pseudomonadota bacterium | reverse complement strand
AACGTGGGGGGCGCGGACTTCCTTCGCTACCGCACCGCGGCGGAGCCCTACTGGGAGCGGCGCCTCGCCCGCGTGCGCAGCCAGTACGAGGCGTCGGGCCCCAACCGGACCGACGTGCGCTGCTCGGGCCTCACACTTCGCGCGCTACGCCGCGGGGGTCCTCTTCGATGCAGTTGCTGCAAACGCCGCGGCCCCGCCTTGAGGTCAGCGCGGCCAGGACCGGGCGGAGATCCCCTCGACCGCAGCCTCCGCTCGCTTCTCTGGCCCTGGCCGCCCCGGGTCCGGGGGGGGGAGGCCGGGATCCGGCGCTGCTAACCACCCCGGAACATGACGTTCCTGCCCGAGGCCGTCGACGTGCGGCCCTTCCTCCGCTCCTCCCCGGTCGGGAACGGGCCGCTGCGGCGGTAGCTGCCGGGTCCTGGATCCGCCGCGTGGGCGATCCCCAGGGCGACCATCCGGTGGAACGGGGCGAGCAATCGCTCCGACTCCTGGGCTCCGTACACCTCGAGTCCCCGCGCGGCGAGGCCGTGCAGCGTTCGATCCACCGCCTCGATCGTCGCGAGGCAGGCCGGGTCCGGCTGGTGCTTGGTCTTGAACTCCGACGGGCGGTCGACGTCGAGGCTGTGCCGCGGCAGCCCGTGCAGGTTGGTGCTCAGCTTCATCATCTTCTTCGCGCAAGGCCAGGTGCCGTCGATCACGAAGAGGACCGGGGTGCGGCCCGGCGGCCGAGACGACTCCGAGGCCTCCTCACCCTCACCCTCGGGCGCGGGGTAGAGCACCCGGCAGTCGTAGGCCGGGTCGGCCAGGAGCTCGACCACTCGGGGGTGCTCCCGGAAGTCGAGCCCGACGAGCAGCTCGGACCGGTCCAGCGCGAGGTGGGCGATCCGGCCGGTGCCGTTCTTGATCTTCTTGTCCTCCTTGGGGTGCATGAGGAACACGAACTTCGTCCGCACCCGCAGGGAGGTGATCTCCGAGCACAGGCAGACGGCGCCGGGCCGGCGACAGCGCAAGCACCAGGGCCGGTGGCCCTCGACCTCCAGCAGGTGGGTCCGAGTCATGGACCCGGTGTAGCAGGTTGATCGATGGGACCGTCCGGTTCCCCCGCTGGACAAGGAGGAGGTCGAATCGAAGGGGGAGTCCCTCGGCGAGCGAGCGTACCAGCCTGCTGCGAAGGACCGGGTCGGGAGCGCGCGCGGGGCGGCGGGCCCGGGATCAGCGGACCGCGGCGGCGATCGCCAGGTACCCCGCCGCGCTGATCGCGTCCCTCTCCACCCGGGAGAACGGAGTCGGGGCAAGCAGGGCCAAGCCGGCCGAAAGAGCATATTGCCGCGCGCGCGCGAGGGCGCCGGCCTTCACGTCGGGGCTCCGGTTGGCCAGCTGTCCGTGGTGGCGGCTGCTGTCCAGCAACGCCCGCGCATGCTCGCAGTAGCCGACGGCTGGCTGTTCGCAGCGGCAGGCGCGCAACGCTTCGACGAGCTCGGGCTCGGCGACACCGGCGCGCTCGAGGAGCTCGGTGACCTGCTCGATGTGGGAGCCGACGCCCGACAGGCCCACGAGGACGCGGCGGCTGCGTTCGGGGAGCGGATCCTGCGCAGAGACCGGCACGAGGGCGTAGGGCGTGACCTGCTTCAGTGCCTCCTCCACCCGCCCCACAAAGTCCGGAGTGCCCGACGTCGCCAGCGCGACGCCCAGGTGGAGCGTGCGCTGCCCGCGGCGGGTCCAGTCCATGGCGAAGCGGACCACGTCGCCGGACGACGGTCCAAAGAGCCAGGCCCGCGCCCGTTGGGACCCCTTGGCCGTCGCGCGTCGCTCCACGAGGACCGCGGGGAGCTCGTCCCCGGGCTCGATCCAGACCGCCCGCACCACCGTGCTCAGCGCCCGGCGCCCTGACCGGGAGGCATCCGGCAGGCCCCGCTCGCCGTCGGGCAGGCCCGGGTAGAGGGCGCGCGCCAGGTTCCACATCAGCGGGTCGGACGTCCCGGTCGGCCCCGTGCCCGTCTCCAGCCGACGCCAGGCCACGTCCATCGCCGCCCTGTCCCCGAAGGGAGGCCTCGAAGCGCCGGGATCGTAGGGACGGAGGCGCGCGAGGATCCGGGTGATGCGCTCGACCGTCCAGCCCGGGGGCGGTTGCTGCTCCGCCTCCTGCCAGGCCGCGACGTCGTGGGGGGCTTCGACGAGCCGGCGGGCCAACCGGCCCGGGTCGGGGGCCTCCAGCTCTTCGGCCAGCTTGAGGAGCTCCGCCCAGCCCCAAGCGGCTCCCGCAGGGCGACCGAGCTCGAGGGCCTCGCGCAGCCAGCGGAGCGCGGCTGCGGGGTCGTGTTGGCGGGCCTCAGCGACGTTGGCGACCGCCACCGTCGGGCCCGACGAGCGATCGTTCTCCGACCCGAGGGCCGCGCGCAGCCCCGCCCGCACCGCGTCGAGCTGCTCCGCGCTGCCCTGCACGACCAGCGTGCTCGGCTGGGGCAGGGGGTCGTAACCACCGCAGAGCAGGGTGACGACCACGGATCCCCCGTCCGTGTCGACCACCAACGCCGAGCGGATGTCGTAGCCGTAGCCGTCGTGGGGGTTGCCGCCGCCGTTGACCACCGACTCGCTGAGGGAAGCGCCCTCGCAGGTCCACGAGGCTTCAAACGCCGCCGGCGGGAAGTTCTGGTCGGAGCCCTCGACCCGCTGCCCGAGCTGCCACGGACCGGTGGTGCCCCGCAGCTGCGTCACCACGCACGTCCACGCGGCGCGCAGCTGCTCCCAGGTCGGCGCGCTCTGGAATGAGAGCTTGTACGTGGCCATGGCGGCACCCTCCCTGTGCCCTGAGCCCTGAGCCTAGCTCTTCCGGGCCCGCCGTGGATTGTCGGCCCAAGGTACAGATGTCCGCTCTGAGATCGAGACTGAGATTGAGTGTCGAGGGCCAAGAGATTCGCAGTCTTGGGTTCCCCCCTCGAAGTGCCTCCTCCCGATCGATGATCCCCAGCCCGGATCCGCCGGGAACACCGGCGCCGTCCCCCGATCGCGCTGAGAATCATCGGCGCTCGGCCGCCGCCCGCACCCCTCCCGGCTGCCCCCGCCGGAAGCGGGGACTAACGAAGCAATTTCAGGCGGTTGCGTTGGTGGGCCCGCTGGGGATTGAACCCAGGACCGTCCGGTAATGGTGTAAGTAGGCGATATCATTGCAGATGTGCATCATCTGAAGTTCAGATGAGAGAGTGCGGCGGGGGGTGGGGGAGGTCAAGGGCTTTGACGTGCTTTGAGGATCGAGAGCAGGACTCAGGTTCGTACGGCGGGGAGGTTCACGGAGCGGTTCCGGTTCGAGTCCAGAATGGGTCCCGGTGAACTCGGAGGTCGTGTGGACGACGCTCGAGACGGCAGACAGGCACCTATCAGGGGATAGGTCGTACAAACCCTGATTCTCTAAACTCCGGTCGAGCCGGTCGAGCACCGACGATGCCCTCAGGGTTCCCACGGCTTATGAACGCCGCCATCACGGCCACAGCTGACCACACGCTCGACACGCGGGCGAGTGGATTCTCGGCCCTCAGGCGCACCCCTGCCCTCGAACGACCGCTCGCGGTCGCCGTGGTGGGCCTTCTCGACGGCTCGTGGCCCGAGCGCCTCTACGACGCCCACGACTCCTGCCACGGCGGCCCTCGCGCCGGCGCCAGGTCGGAGTCGTTCGAGTTCTTCCCGCGCGTGAGGCGCCGGGTCCGGCGACCCACGATGGTGGACCTGTGCGCCGGCCACGGCCTGGTGGGCCTCATCTTCGCCCTCTGCGAGCCGAGCGTGACCCGGGTGGAGCTCGTGGACGCGCGGCAGCCCGCCAGCTTCGAGCGCATCTGGACGGCGTTCACCGCGATCGCGCCCTGGGTGGCCGAGAAGGTGTCCTACCGCGAGGCCGCGCTGGATGAGTCGCTGAGGCTTCCCACCGAGGCAGGCGTCGTGCTCGCGCACGCCTGCGGCGGGCTGACCGACCTCGGGCTGGATTGCGCGATCGCTTCGGGGGGCCTCGTGGCGGCCATGCCCTGCTGCTACGGGACGGCGCGTGGCCCCCGGATGCCCGCCTTGTCGAAGTCGTTCGGCCGGTCCGCGAACATCGACATCACGCGGAGCTGCCGGCTCGCAGACGCGGGGTACCAGGTGGACTGGACCCACATCCCCCAGGCCATCACCACGATGAACCGGGTCCTCGCCGGCTGGGACCGGCAGCCGCCGCGACCCAGCCCTGCGGGCGGGGTCGGGTCCCAGGACCCTCATCCCGTCGACTGATTGAGGCGGCCAGCCCCGTGGAGCGGGTACGCGCCTCCCTCGCCACCAGCACGTCGATGAGGAAGGTCCTACGGAGCAGCCCCGCCCCGGGCACCCGGGGCTTGTCCGCCGCCGGGGGCTCGGGGCGGTGCCACGATCGACCATCGGCGCGGGCCTGCTCTACCAGGGCACCTGGGTGCGGTGGTTCGGCCGCTTCTTCGGCAAGACGCTCGTTTCGGGCAGCGCTGCGCGCCGTCCGCGATCCCGCGCCAGCGCGGGGAAAGCCGCTCGACCTGAGGTGCTCCGTCCCTTTTCCTTTGCGCGGGCTCGGGCCCGTGCTGAGGTATCGGCGGAGGGTGTCCCATGTTGCGTGTCGCCGCATTCGCGTTCTGCGCGGCCGTGTTCTCTGGTTGCGCGGAGCGAGCCTCCGGGGTCGCCGACGAGGTCGCCGACGGGGACGCCGCCCCGCCCGAGCCCTGGCTTGACTGCGTCGCGTCGCCCGACCTCGTGCACGTGGCCTTCGGCGGCGAGGCCGACGCTGCGCTGACCGTCCTGCGGCACGATGGCCTGGGCCCCCCGGTCGAGGTGGAGGTCGACGCCTGGACGGTGCACGAGAGCCCCGGCGGTCACCTCACCCACGACGGCGACTTCCGCGCGGCCGGGCAGCGCGGCGGCCTGGTCTGGGCCGAGGCCTGGGTGGATGGGCAGTCCGTGGACTGCCGGTTCGACGTGTTCCTCGAGCACTGGCACGACCCTGCCGGCATCTGGCCCTGCGCCTCCGAGGCGGTCACGGGGTCCGGCCCGCCCATGATCTACCCCCCGGACGGCGCCGTGATCCCCGAAGAGCTCCCCCCACCGCCGCTGCATGCGGCGGGATCCGGGCGGACCGTCTTCGAGATCGAGGCAGCCTACGCGCGCGTCCGGGCCGTCGTCGACGCCCCCGCCTGGCAGCCGGACTGGCCCCTCTGGGCCGCCGTGCTCGGCTCCGCCGCCGATCAGCCCGTCCGGATCCGCGCCGTGGACGGGGACCTGGCCGCGGGACCCTGGATCGAGCTGCACCCCGGTCGCTTCGGCATGCAGGGCACCCTCGTGTACTGGAGCCCCGAGACGTTCGGCCTGTGGCGGCTTCGCCCCGGCGCCGCGGAGGCCGAGCCGTGGCTGGGCGGGGACGCGTTCGGGGACTGCGTCGGCTGCCACGCCGTCAACCTGGCCAACCCCGAGCGCATGACGATGGCGCTGGGCGACGGCAACGGCGAGAACGTCGTGCGCGACCTGGTGGACGACGTCGACGTGCTCCGAGGCGCCGACCGACCGGGCAACTTCTCGACCCTGGACCCCACCGGCACGCGGCTGCTGCGCTCGGTGGGCGGCGAGCTGCTGCTGGACGACGTCGAGACGGGCGCGCTGCTCGCCATCATCGGGAGCGGCGGCTGGGCCACCCACCCCAGCTGGGCCCCCGACGGCGACCAGATCGTCTACTCCCGCTGCGCGGATGCGCCCAACCCCCTGGACGACGTCTACGTGGAGGAGTGCGGCCTCGCCTCCCGCACCGTGGAGGGCGATGGGTTCGGGCCCGAAGAGGTCCTCGTGCCCGCGGAGCCGGGGTGGAACCACTACTACCCGGCCTTCAGCCCCGACTCGCGCTGGATCGCCTTCAACCGCAGCGACGGCGACGCGTACGACGACGACGGCGCCTCCCTGCACCTCGTGGCCCGGGGCGGTGGACCCACCCTCGAGCTCGCTGGAGCCAACGGCCCCGGCTCCACGAAGAACTCCTGGCCCCAGTGGGGGCCCGTCATCGAGGAGCACGCGTGGCTCGCGTTCGCGTCGGACCGGGCCTTCGGGCCGCAGCCCGCCGGCACGACGCAGATCTGGTTGTCGGCGCTCGACCTGTCCCGCGCCGAGCAGCAGCAGGACCCGAGCACCCCGGCGCAGCATGTGCCCGGCCAGAACCCCCTCACCGGGAACCACACGCCCGTCTGGCTGCCTCGGACGGTGCCTGCGCCCTGATCCTCCGCGCGGCGGCGGCGATGGCGCCCCGTGCTGCCCCCCGATCCTGCGTGCCAGCCCCCAGCGCCCACGGCCCCTCCGGGCTCACACAGCTCATGAACCCCGCCATCCCGGCCACCGCTGACCGCACGCTCGACGCGCGGTCCAGTGCATGCTCGGCGCCTCGGACTTGGCGCCGGGCTCCGCACCGCTCGCACCTCAGCACGTCGATGAGGAAGGTCCGGCGGAGCAGCTCCGCCCAGGGCACCCGCGGCTTGTCCGCCGCCGGGAGCTCGGGGCGGTGCCACGATCGACCATCGGCGCGGCGCGGGGGTGAGATCGCGCGACGCCACCGGTGATTGGAAGGGCCGTCCGGGCCCTTCCCCTTCGGGCGCCCCCACGGGGGCGCGACGCTTCGGCTCCTGCCTCGCTCTCGGCGCCAGGACGCCGTGGTAGCGGACCCCATTCGCCTCGGGGGGAGGGCTGACCTCAGCCGATCCCCGGGCACCGGGGCCATCAGCCCGGCCCACCGGGGATCGTCAGCCCCCCACCAAGAACCGCCCCAAAGCCCCCACACTCCAAAGATCCGTCGCCACCGTCGCCCCCGCCGCCCGCTCCGGCGCCGAGAACCCCGGCGTCCCATCCCCGCCAAAGTCCGTCAGCCAGAACCGAGGCCCCTCCCGCGAGCCCAGCACGTTCCCCGGGCTGATGTCCCCATGAACGGTCCCGAACTCGTGCGCGTGGGCCAACGCCGCCAGCACCGCCTCGACCGCAGCCTCCGCAAGCTCCTCGCCCACACCCGCCCAGCCCGTGAGATTCTCCCCCTCCACCCGCTCCAGCACGACGTAGGAGGTCCCCGCCTCGAACTCGTCCCAGCCCACCTCGGTGCGCCCCCAGTCGAGGACACGGACGATGTTCGGGTGGTTCAGTCGAGCCACGACGCGGGCCTGCTCCAGCACCGCCTCGCCCCCACGCGCCAGCTTGACCGCCACCTCGCGGGTGACTCCGTCGGACGTCCACCGCCCGCCGTAGACCGTGCCCGTGGCCCCGGCCCCGATCCAGCCTTCGATGGCCACGCCTGGCGCGATGGTCTGCACAGCTGAACTCCCGGTCAGCGCCCATCGTATCGACGCGTTCCCTGCGGCGCCTCACCCCTGCACCCCGTGCTAGACCCGCCGAGCAGGCCAAGCCCCGGACCGCCACCTCACCCCAGGAGCTCCCATGACGGAGGGACCCGCGCGCTTCCTCTGGTGGGCCGTGCCCGCTGCTGTCGCGATCCTCGCCGGCGTCCTGCACGGCACCCTCTTCATCGACGATGCGTACATCACCTTCCGCTACGCCGAGAACCTCGCGGGCGGCCACGGCCTCGTCTTCAACCCCGGCGAGCCCGTGCTGGGGACCACTACCCCGCTGTTCGCGATGCTCCTGGCGGCCGGCAAGCTCCTCGGTCTCGCCGTCCCCACCTCCGCCTTCGCCCTCGGCCTCCTCTCCATGGCCGGCGTCGTGCTGCTCTTGCAGACGCTGGCCCTGCGCTCCGTTTCCCGCCCCGTCGCCGCCGCCATGGCGCTCTGCGTCGCGCTGCACCCCGACACCGCCTACATGGCCACCTCAGGCATGGAGACCGGCCTCAGCCTCGCGCTCGTCTTGGGTGGACTCCTGCTCGCCCTACAAGGCCGTTGGTTCCTGGTCGGCGGCGTCGGCGGTGCCGCGATCTTGATGCGGCCCGACGGCATCCTGGTCGTCGCCCTCGCCGTCCTCGTCGCGCTCCTGAGGGACCGCAAGAAGCTCTGGCAGCCCCTGCTGACCGCCGGCCTCGTCGTCCTGCCCTGGGCGCTGTACGCCACCGCGGTCTACGGCTTGCCCGCGCCCCACTCCATCCAGGCCAAGCAGCTCATCCACGAGACCCGCGCCCTCGACGTCTTCACCGGACAGCTGGGCCTGCTCACCCAGAACCTGCCTCTGACCGCCCTCTTCACCCTGGGGGTTGTCGGCATCGGCTTCGCCTTCGTCCGCCGGTCCGAGCTGCTGCTCATCGCCCTGTGGATGTCCGCCTACGCCGGCTCCCTCGTCGTGTCGGGCATCGCCCCGCAGTTCGCCTGGTACGCGACGCCGCTGACCGTGACCGGGGTGGTGCTCGCTGCCTACGGGTTGGACCAGGCGGTCACGCGCATCGCGGGCCGGGAGCGTCCGGCTATTGTGGCCACGGTCTTCCTCGGCATCGCCGTGCTGGGCCTGATGCACGTGAACTGGCACGGGTTTCGGACCGACGGGGAGAACCGGGAAGCGGCCTACCTCGAGATCGGGGCGTGGATCGCCGAGCGCGCCAAGCCGGGCGACGTCGTCTTCGTGGGGGAGGTCGGCGTCCTGGGCTACGCGCTGCTGGAGCAGGTGGTGGTCGACAGCTCCGGAATCAACTCGCCCGAGGTCTTCAAGCTGCGGCGGGACGAGCTCGTGGAGCTGCGGAAGGACGCGACCGAGCCCGTGTCTCCTGAGGGCACCTGGCGGTGGGTCCAGACCACCATCGACCAGCTCGAACCGGAGTACATCGTCACGAAGTACCCCTGGCTGCACATCGGCAAGATCGAGGACAGCGCCGGCCACCAGGCCCTCTACAAGCGGACGGGGCCCGACAACGTGATGTTGCTCGACTACCGCGTGTACGAGCGCCGGTGATGGACCCCTCTCAGGGACCCGGGCGCCGCGCCTGGTACGGCTCCATCGGCCTGGTGTTGGTCGCTCTTGCGCTGTTTGCCGCGGGCAGCCCCCGCATCGAGAACCCCGGCGAGCAGACCCGGCTGGAGCTGGCGACGTCCATCGGCCTGTTCGGGACCGTCTCCCTCGACCCGGTGCTGGAGACCTACGGCACCCCCTTTGACCGCGCCGTGCGCGACGGCAAGACCTACGCCGACAAGGCCCCGGGGCTGTCCCTGATCGGTGCGCCGCTCGTGGCCAGCGTGGGCCGGATCCTGCCCCGCGAGGACGACGGAATCCTCCCGTCCTACTGGCCCCTGCGCCACCTCCTGGTGCTGCTGCTGGTGGCCCTGCCCGCGGGCCTGTTCCCCTTCTTCGCCCTGCGGCGCTACCCCGGCCTGGCCGTCCGCCGACGCGCCGCCGTCGCCCTCATCTTCGCCCTGTGCACCCCGCTGCTGACCTACGGCGCCGTCCTCCTGAGCCACGTGCCCGGAGGCCTGTTGGCGGTCTTGTCCTTCATCCTGCTGCTCCGCCCCGGCCGGGAGGACGCGACCCCGTCCCCCGCCGCCGCCTTCTGGGGCGGCATGGCCCTGGCCGGCGCGGTCACGCTCGAGTACCCCACGGCGTTGTTCGGGCTCGTCCTCTTCCCCACGATGGTCCTGCGCAAGACCTCGCCCCGCGCGCTCGCGGCCTTCGCGCTGGGCTGCGGCGTCGGCATCCTCCCGTGCCTGGCCTACCACCAGCTCGCGTTCGGCTCGCCGTTCTCCACCGGGTACTCCTTCAAGGGCGACTCCTGGCACGCGATCGTCCACGACACCGGCATGCTGGGCGTCTCCCTGCCCTCAGCCGAGCGGCTGTGGGGGGTCTTCGGGAGCGCCCGCCGCGGCGTCTTCTACTACTGCCCGCTCCTGCTGCTGGTGCCCCTGGGCCTGTGGCGCATGGAGGTGACCCGCAAGCACAGCGCCCTGCCTTTTGTGGGCCTGACGGTGCTCTACGCCCTCTTTGCCGGCGGCTTCGTCGACTGGATGGCCGGTTGGTCCGCCGCCGCGCGCCACCTCGTGCCCTGGGTGCTGCTGTCGGTCTTCCCCGTCGCGGTGGCGGTGGACTACCTGGCCGGTCGCCCTCGGGGCCGGTGGCTGCTGGTCCCGCTGGTCGGGCTGTCCCTGCTGGGGGCGGTGCTCAGCCTGAGCTTCACGCCGTGGTTCCCCGAGCACTACAGCTCCCCCCTCGGCCAGCTCGTCCTGCCCATGCTCTCCCAGGGGTTTGCGGCTCCGACCCTGTTCGCGTCGGC
>CALCXL010000440.1 GCA_937907595.1 uncultured Pseudomonadota bacterium | reverse complement strand
GCGGCGGCCGTGTTCCGGGAGGCCCTGGAGATCCAGGGCGCGCTGCCCTACGACGACACCACCGAGCGGCAGGTGCCCGAGGAGATCGGCCAGGCCTTCGGCGTGAAGTCGCAAATGGTCGTGGCCATCCGCCCCCACTCGGGCAAGGCCTGGCTGCTGGGCCTGCACCACTGCAGCAAGGCGCACCGCTGGACCACCGACGAGCGCCGCATCTTCGAGGGCGCCGCGGGCCGGGTGGCCGACGCCCTGGACGCCCTGGTGCTGTTGCGCGACCTCCGGCAGAGCGAGACCCAGGTGGCCGAGCTCCAGCGCTCGGAGGCCCTTGGCAGCCTGGCCGGGGGCGTGGCCCACGACTTCAACAACCAGCTCCTGGTGATCCTCTGCTACTCGGAGATGCTGCGGGAGCACCTGGGCGAGGGCGGGACCGAGTACGTCGAGCAGCTCATGGGCGCCGCCGAGCAGGCCGCGGGGCTGACCCGTCAGCTGCTCGCCTTCAGTCGGCGCGCGGTCCTGGAGCCGCGGCCGGTGGACCTGTCGGAGATGGTGCGCGACAGCGCCGGCTTCCTGGGGCGGGCCGTCGGCGCCGGGGTGGCCATCGACCTGTCCCTGGACATCGTCCCGGTGGTGGCCACCGTGGACCCGGCCCAGCTGGAGCAGGTGCTGGTCAACCTGGTGGTCAACGCGCGCGACGCCATGCAGGGCTCGGGGAGCATCCGGATCGCCACGGAGCTGCGCGCGGAGGAGGGCGACCCGGACCGCCCCGCCGAGCTGGACCCGGGCGCCTTCGCCGTCCTCTCGGTCGTCGACGACGGCCCGGGCATGGAGCCGGAGATCCGTCGGCGCGCCTTCGAGCCCTTCTTCACCACCAAGGAGCGCGGCAAGGGCACCGGGCTGGGCCTGTCGACGGCCTACGGCGTGGCGCGGCAGAGCGGCGGCACCATCGTGCTGGAGTCCACCCCGGGGGAGGGCACCACGTTCCGGGTCTGGCTGCCCGCCACCGACGATCGGCCCGGCACCACCTCCGGCAGCCACGCCCCGGTGCAGGCCGACGGCGGCGACGAGCGGATCCTGCTGGTGGAGCCCAACCCCGACGTGCTCGCGGTCACGGCGCGCATCCTGCGCAACCGCGGCTACCGCGTGATCGAGGTGGCCGCGGCGGAGGACGCGCTGAGGGAGCTGGAGCGCGGCGACGAGCACATCGACCTGCTGATGACCGAGCTGGTCCTGCCCGGCGAGGACGGCGTGCACCTCATCGAGCGGGCCTTGAAGCTCCAGCCCTCCCTGCTCACGACCTTCTGCACCGGCTACTCACCGCCGACGGTGGAGCGGCTGCGGACCTCGGGAGCGATCCGTCGCATCCTGCAGAAGCCCTTCACGCCGGACGCGCTGCTGGCCCACCTGCGCTACGTGCTGGAGCGCTGAGCCCGGTTCGCGCCGATCAGCCCCGTGAGGGGAGCCGCGCGATCAGTTGCAGCGCCAGACCCCCAGGTCCTCGCCCGCGGCCAGCTGCTCGGCCGATCGCAGGGTGTCCTCGAAGGTGCGGTTGTTGTCGAAGAAGAACGTGCGCGCGTGGCCCTCGCGGACCATCGCCCAGTTGAACGAGTCCTCAAAGGGCACTTCCCCCGGCGCGCGCCCCACGAACACGTAGGACAGCAGCCGCCCGTAGGTGTCCTCCACCTCGCCGTCGAAGGTGAGCCAGACGTCCGTGCCCTCCGCCAGCAGCTCGCCCGCCCGATCCGTCGCCTCCTGGGCCCAGCAGTCAGGTCCCCAGGGCTCGTCCGAGTTCATCTCCGGGGTGTTGATGGCGAGCACCCGCACCCGCCCCGAGCCGCCGCCGTGGGCGAACTCGATGTCGAAGGTGTCGCCGTCGATGACGAAGTTGACGGTGCCGTTGAGCGGAGCGCGCGCCGGGTCGCTGCCCTCGGGCAGGCCGGTCGCGTCCCACTCCTGGACCGAGTCGTCGTCGTCTTCGGCCGGAGCCTCCGTCGGGCAGCCGATCAGCCCCGCGGCGAGCAGGGCGAGGAGGAACCTCACCGGTCGGCCGGGACCACCTTGAGGATGCGGTGGCTGGTGTGGTCCACCGCGTAGATCTCACCCTGCTCGTCCTCGCCGAAGGACGCGATGGCGCCGCCCACCTGCGCGAAGGAGATGGGGCCGGCCTCCCAGGAGCCGCCGTTCTGCTCCAGCGTGTACAGGGGGGAGTTGCTGTAGTTGTAGTCGGCGTAGAAGTAGATGCCGTCCAGGTCGGGCATGGCGCAGCCCCGGTAGACGTAGCCGCCGGTGATGGAGACGCCGTTCCACTCGAAGATCGGCTCCTCGTACAGCGACAGGTCGCAGCCCGACGTGAAGCAGTGGTTGCCCTCGGCCTCCGGCCAGCCGTAGTTGGCGCCAGCCACGCCGATGTCGACCTCTTCCCAGTTGCTCTGGCCCACGTCGGCGATCCACAGGTCACCGTTGGCGCGGTCGAAGCTGAAGCGCCAGGGGTTGCGCATGCCCCAGGCCCAGGTCTCGTCGCGGTGGTCCTCGACGCCGATGAAGGGGTTGTCGGCCGGGATGCCGTAGGGGTCGCCGTTGTCCACGTCGATGCGCAGGATCTTGGCCAGGAACGTGTCCTGCCGCTGGCCGTTGCCGTAGGTGTCGCCGCCGCCGCCGCCGTCGCCCAGCCCGATGTACAGGTAGCCGTCGGGGCCGAAGGCCAGCTGCCCGCCGTTGTGGTTGTCCGCCGGCTGGCTCTGGGTCAGGAGGATGCGCTCGGAGCTCTCGTCCGGCGCGTCGGTGAGCGGGTCGCCGTCGATGGTGAACTCGGCCACGGTCGTCGCGCTGTTGTTGGCCGAGTAGTAGACGAAGAAGCGGCCGTTGCTCGCGAAGTCGGGGTGGAAGGCCATGCTCAGCAGGCCCAGCTCGAACGTCGACGCGACCCGGCTGTTGAGGTCCAGCCAGGTGGAGGCGTTGCCGTCGGTGTCCAGCACCTTGATCAGGCCGCCCTGCTGCGTCACGAAGAGCCGGCCCGTGCCGTCGCCCGCGTGGGTCAGGTAGGTCGGGCTCTGCAGTCCGCTGCCCGTGTACACGTCCAGGACCACGTCGGTGCCGGCGACCGTCGCCACGCCCTCGCAGGGGTCCGGAGTGGCGTCGTCGTCGTCGCCCGCGCTCGAGTCGTCGTCGTCGGGGGTGTCGGTCGGGCAGCCCACGAGGACCCCCGACAGGAGGAGGGCGAGGCTGAGAAAGGCGCGATGCAGGCTGGTCATGTCTCTTGGTCTCCGTTGCCGGGTCCGCGTTGCTGGGCGGCGTCGCGGGCTCGGCGCGCTTCTGCGGCCGATGGAGCCCGCGGCGGCGGGCCCTTCTGGGGGGGGGAGGCCGAAGCCTCCTCGGTTTCCATGGTCCGGCGACGCGCTTCTGCGGCCGACAGGACCATTCGGGGTTCAGTCTCCTGCGAGCTCCCCCTGAGCAGGGTGGGCCGCAGGGCCGCGACTTCGCGGCCGAGCTTTTGATACTCCCTTCGCACGGCATGGGCCAGCATCGCGCGGGTGATCCTCTGCCCGTCCGAGCCGGCAGCGGACACCGCAGCGGAGACCGCCACGTTCCAGATGTTGGCGCCGGCCAGCTTGAATTCGCCCGCCACGGCCTCCAGGGAGACGTCGTCGGCCAGGGGGAAGCGCTCGGTGAGCACCCGCTGCCAGATGCGCAGCCGCTCGGACTTCTCCGGAAAGGGAAAGTCGACGACGAAGGTGAAGCGACGCAGGAAGGCCTCGTCGATGTTGCGCTTGAGGTTCGACGTCAGGATCGCCACGCCGTCGAAGGCCTCCAGGCGCTGCAGCAGGTAGGAGACCTCCAGGTTGGCGAAGCGGTCCTGGGCGCCCTTGACCTCGGCGCGCTTGCCGAAGAGGGCGTCGGCCTCGTCGAACAGCAACACGCAGGGCGACTCCTCGGCCGCGGAGAAGAGGCGGCCCAGCTGCTTCTCCGTCTCGCCGACGTACTTGCTGACCACGCTGGCCAGGTCCACCCGGAACAGCGGGTAGCCCAGGGAGCGGGCCAGGACCTCGGCGCTCAGGGACTTGCCGGTGCCGGGCGGACCGGAGAACAGCGCCTTGATCCCGCGCTCGCCCTGGCGCACCCGGGACTGGCCAAGGGCCTCCAGCACCTGCTCGCGGCGCTCCACCTGGCCGAGCATCTCCCGCAGCAGGGAGCGGGTGTCGGCGGGCAGGATCAGGTCCTCCCAGCCGCGCTTGACCGCCACCCGCTGGGCCAGGGGGCCCGGGTCGGGCAGGAAGGCGTCGGCGCAGGCCTCCAGCACGTCGTCGGCCGAGGGGGAGGAGGCGCCCCGCCCCACCGCGCGGTCCGTGGCCAGGTCGATGACCTGCTCGATCTGCCCGGGCGTGAAGCGGTAGCGGCGGGCGAGCACGTCGGGCATCAGGGAGTCGTAGAGGTGGGAGTCCGACGCCGCGGAGCGCAGGCCGGCCAGGGCGCGCAGCCAGGCCTCCTCCCGCTCAGCCAGGGGCAGGCCGGGGAGCTCCAGCAGCAGGTGGCGGCGGCCGGGCACCAGGGGCTCGCCTCCGCTCCCGCGGGCGTGCAGCAGCAGGGGCCGGGACGAGCCCTCCGTGGACAGCAGCAGCGAGGCCAGGGGATCGCCGTCGGGCCCCGGCGCCGGCGGATCCAGCACCAGCAGCACCGCGCCCTGGAGCCGCGCCTCCCGCGCCAGGGCCCAGCCCGTGGCCTCCGCGGGGATGCCCAACCGGCCCGCGGCGGCCAGGTCCGCCACCAGCAGCGGGGAGGCCAGGCGGCGCGCCAGGTGCCGCGAGGCCTCAAACAGGTCCCGTCGGGAGCGGGCGGCGATGCGCAGCACCGGGTCGCGCACCCCGTGCAGGGCCTCCAGCAGCCCGTCGACGGCCGCGGCCACGCCCAACCGCGCGCTCGATCCGTCGGTCTCCAGACGCGCCCAGGGGTGCAGGTCCGGGTCCCAGGGCTCGTCGTGCAGCAGCCAGCGGGCGATGCGGGGGCTGGCCAGCATCTGGCGGGCCTGCACCGGGCCCACGCCGTCGTCCAGCAGGAGCAGGCGGTGGCGGATGAGGGGACCGTCGGGGCTGAGGTGCGCGGCCAGGCGCAGGCGCTCCTCCCGGCGGTCGGCCAGCAGTCGGAGGGCCAGGCCGGGGGTCAGGTGCTGGGCGTTGAAGTCGTCCTGCAGGTAGCCGAAGAGGCGCAGGTAGCGCGGGTTGACCTCCGCGGCCAGGGACAGCAACAGCAGGTCGACGTCGTCGGAGTCCAGGCCGAAGGCGCGGGCCAGCTGGCTGAGGCGGTCGTCGTCGGTCCAGGCCGCAGCGGCCTCCTCCCGGCGGGTCGCCAGCAGCGCGCGGAGCTCGTCCAGCTGCTCGCTCTCCAGCTGGAAGGGGCCGAGGGAGAGCAGGTCGCCAAGGACCTCGTCGACCTCCGCCTCGCCGATGTAGGCGCCCCAGGGCGCGTCCTTGCCCAGCGCCCGGCCTCGCGCGCGCACGCGCTGCACTTCGCAGAAGATCGCGACGTCGACCCAGGACAGGGAGGAGAGCAGCGCCGACGAGGTGGAGTCCATCGACGCGCAGTGTAGCGGGTGGGGACGCTGGGGCTCCGTCGGACCGCGCGCGAGGCGGGGCGATCGCGATCGGCGCGGCCGGGCGGGCCCCTGCATGGCCCCTCGACACCTCCGCGCACCCCTGACAGACTTCTCGGAGAGACGGAGGGTGTTCATGCGATCGTGGTGGTGGCTTGCAGCGATCGCGCTGGTCCTGTCGGGCTGCCCGGAGACCGTGCCGGACGACGACGACACCGCTGTCGACGACGACGACACGGCGATCTTCGACGACGACGACACCGCAGACGACGACGACACCGGCGACGACGACGACTCCGCCGACGACGACGACACCAGCGACGACGACGACACCGCAGACGACGACGACAGCCTGCCCCCCGGCGACCTCACCGCCCTGACCGCCGGCGGTGGGCTCATCTCCTCCCCGAACTACCGACTCGAGCTGTTCGTGGCGCCCCAGGCGCCGGTGAGCGGGCCGCTGGAGTCCCCCTCCTACCGCCTTGAGCTGGGCCCCGCCGCCCAGCGCAGCGGCCCGTGAGGCCCTCGCCCATGCGCATGCTCCTGCTCCTGTCCACCCTGCTGCTGGCCCTGCCCGCGGCCGCCCAGGACAACCCCTACTACCCGGTGCAGGGCATGCTCTCGGACGCCGCCGGGGACCCTGTCGACGGCCCCGTGAGCCTCACGTTCTCGCTGTACGTCGGCCAGGCGGACGCCAACGCGGTGTGGACGGAGACGCAGAGCGTGAACGCGGCGGTGGGCCTGTTCACCGCCTACCTTGGCGACGTCAACGACCTGGGGCTGGACCTCTTCGCCACCAACGACGGGCTGTGGCTGGGCATCGAGGTCGCCAGCGACGGGGAGATGGAGCGGGTGTTCATCGGCTCCTCGCCCTACGCCGGCTACGCGGCCCGGGCGGGATCCGTGGACGCCAGCGCGCTGCCCCCCGGCGTGGTCCTGGGCGGTCAGGACTGCCCCAGCGGCTCCCTCGCCATCGGCCTGGGGGCCAGCGGCGACCTGCTCTGCGACGGCGTGCCGGGCTGGGACCAGACCTGCCTGGCGGGCTCGGTCGTCACCGGCATCGGCCCCGCGGGCGACCTGGTCTGCGATCCGGGGGCCGATTACGACGGCGGGGACTTCGCGCTGTCCGGCACCCAGTGCATCGCCGGCTGGGTGATGACGGGCATCTCCGCCTCGGGCCTTCCCACCTGCGCCAACCCCACGGACTACGCGTTGACGGACCAGAGCTGCAACACGGGGGACGTGGTCACGGGCATCGACGCCGCCGGAGCCCTGGTCTGCGGACTGGGCAGCAGCGTGGCCCCCGACCAGCAGTGCAACACGGGCGACGTGGCCACCGGCATCGACGCCGCCGGCGCCCTGATCTGCGAGCCCCCCGCGGACACCAGCCTCACCACCGTCGACGGCCTGACCGGGGGGACCATCGACGGCTCCACCACGATCGACGGCGACCTCAGCGTGAGCGGGGGCCTGGACGTCACGGGCGGGCTGTCGCTGTCCGGGCCGATCACCGCGGGCGGGCAGACCCTGGGCTTCGTCGACGGCCCCCTGGTGCAGTTCGGGCAGGAGTCGCCCTTCTGCGTGAACACCGGCAGCTACGTCGGCTGGATCCACTACCCCCGCGCCTTCGACGCCGCCCCGGCCGTGGTCAGCAGCGTCGACGAGTCCCTCAACAACCACGGCGCCACCTACACGCGCACCCTGCAGAGCTGGCCCAACCGCCTGGGCCTGCGCTGCAACAACTACATGGACAGCGTCTTCTGGATGGCCATCGAC
>CALCXL010000439.1 GCA_937907595.1 uncultured Pseudomonadota bacterium | reverse complement strand
GCCGCTGACGACGTGCCGCCCGTCGGGGGATAGGGCCAGCGCGAAGATCCCCTCGTCGTGGGCGGCCAGCGTCTTCAGGCTGTGGCCGGTCTCCGCGCTCCACACGCGCAGGTCGCCGTCCCAACTCCCGGTGAGCAGGCGATCGCCCTGGGGGAACCAGAGCACGGACTCCACCGAGTCTTCGTGATCGTCCAGGCGGTGCAGCTCCGCTCCGTCGGCCACCCGCCAGATCCGCCCGTTGCTGTTGCGCGACACCCCCGCCAGCCGCGCGCCGTCGGGGGAGAACGCGAGGCCCTCCACGTCCTCGGTCAGGCCCGGAAGCACGCGCTGCAGCGCCCCGTCGACCGCCCAGATCCGCACCGAGCCGTCCCAGGCGCCCGTGGCCACCAGCGCGCCGTCCGGCGACCAGGCCGACGACGTCACGCTGCCGATGTGCCGGCCGCGGGCCAGGGTCTGATCGGTGAGCTGGGGCACCGCGAAGGGCGCGAAGGGGCCGGGGGACGCGGGGGACGCGGGGGACGAGGCGGCAGGGGCCGAGGCAGCAGGGGGCGACGTCGATGGGTCCGACGTCGACGAGGCCGGCGTCGACGGGTCCGACGCGCCGGTCGCGGGATCGGCCGGGGCCGAGCAGCCCGCCAGGACCGCCAGCAGCAAAGGGAGCGCGCGCATCGCGTTCACCATAGGGGGCGTGGCGGCCGGGACAAGGCGCGGCCAGCGCCCGGGTCCACGCCGGCCACCGACGCCGTCCCCCTTACGATCCACAGCGCAGGCCCTCGGGGAGCAGGCCCCGCTCCAGCAGGGCCTGGTGCACGACGTCGGCCAGGGCGGCGTTGCCCTCAGGCGTGTAGTGGCCGTCCCCGGGGATCTCCCACCAGCCCGGGCGGTCGCCGCGCTCGTCCACCCGAGGGGCCACCGGGTACCAGGCCACGCCGGCGGCCTGCGCCTCCTGCTCCAGCCGGGCCAGCGTCCAGTCCTCCGCCGGGCCCGGGGCGATGCCCAGCACCAGCAGGTCGGCGCCGGCCCCCTCCGTCAGCCGCTGGATGCGCTGCAGGGACTCGCGCACCCGCAGCCAGGCCCCCTCGGCGTCGGCCGGCCGCTGGATCGCGCGGCTGCGGCGGGCGATGCGGCTGCCCATCGCCACCCGGAACACCCGCGACCACGCCATCGACCGCACCAGCCACGCCGGACGGCTGGAGGCGACCATCGCCGCCCGGTTGTCCCAATCGCGATCCAGCTCCAGCACGTCCATGGCGTCGCCGGGCTCGGCCCCCAGAAGGACCAGATCGGGGGACAGGGCCACGCCCTTCTCCTCCAGCCAGTCGGCCTCGCCCACCGTGTTGCGCCCCACGAAGCCCATGTTGACGACCTCCACCGCCCCGCAGCGTCGCAGGCGCTCCTCCAGGAGGCGCACCCACACCGCGTCGTCGTCGACCCCGTCGCCCCAGGTGTAGGAGTCGCCCAGGGCCACGATGCGAAAGACCCCGTCGGGCTTCTGTCGTTCGATCAGCGGGCCGCGAAAGCCCTGGGCGTTGGTGGTGAATTGATAGGGCCAGGGCGCGTCGTCCTCGCCCAGGACCAGGGTGCCGCGCTGGTGCGGCACGTAGTCGCCCATGAGGCCGGGCACGGGCAGCTCGTTGAGGGCGAAGGCCGTGGCCTCCCAGGGCGACAGGCGCAGGCCGACCTCCGCCGCGCCGAACAGCAGCGCCAGGGTGGCCGCCCCGCTGAGGGCCACCGCGCGTCCCCCGCGCCTCCAGCTCCGCTCCGTCACGCGGGCACCTTGGCACAATGCACCTGCATGAGCGCGCCCGCCCCCATGCCGCGGCTGGTGGTCGCGGCCGTCCTCGCCTTCGCCGGCTGGATGTTCCTGCAGCCCCTGGGCATCGCCAGCGACGACCCCTACCGCGACAACGACTGGTTCACGGACCGCGTCTTCGACGTGCTCGCCCGCGACGCGCTCCTGCAGCACCACCAGCTCCCCCTGCGCAGCCACCTGCTGGGCGGCGGCTTCCCGACCCTGGGACACCCCTTCGACGGCGCCTTCTCCCCCACCCTGCTGCCCACCCTGCTGCTGGGCGACGTGCTCGGGGTCAAGGTGGTGCTGACCCTCCTGCTCCTGCTGGGCGCCTGGGGGGTGTGGGGTCTGGCCCGGGAGGAGCTGGGCCTGGGCAGCCTGGGCGCGGGCTTCGCCGCGGTGGCCTTCGCGTGGGCGGGCTGGCTGCCGTCGATGCTCCTGGTGGGCTTCTACCCCCAGTGCTTCTTCCTGGTGACGCCGGCCATCCTGCTGCTGCTGTGGCGGGGCGATCGGCGGTCGATCCTGCTGGCCGGGGCGCTGTACTTCCTCCCATTGACCCAGGCCGGCAACGCGGCGCTCGCCATCGGGTGGATGGTGGCGGTGGCCTCCCTGCTGCGGGCGGCGGCGAAGGCCCGGGCCCTGCCCCTGGCCCTCCTGTCCCTGCTGCTGTTCAGCGCCCCCCTCGCCTTCGTCGCCGAGGCGCGCTCCTGGCTGCCGTTGGGGGCCTGGGCGGGGCTGGTCGTCCTGGCCTCCCCCGCGGGTC
>CALCXL010000438.1 GCA_937907595.1 uncultured Pseudomonadota bacterium | reverse complement strand
ATCATCGGCGCGGGCGGCATCGGCTTCGACGTCGCCGAGTTCCTGGCCCACCAGGGCCCCAGCAGCGCCCAGGACCTGGACGTCTACCTGGACAGCTGGGGCGTGGACAAGACCATGGCGGTGGGCGGCGGCCTCAAGCGCCCCGAGCACCCGCCCGCCGCCCGGCAGATCACCCTCTGCCAGCGCCGCGAGGGCAAGCTGGGCGACGGCCTGGGCAAGACCACCGGCTGGATCCACCGGGCCAGCCTCAAGCACGCCGGCGTGGCCATGCTCAGCAGCGTGTCCTACGTGCGCATCGACGACGAGGGCCTGCACATCACCGTCGGGGGCACCCCCCAGGTGCTGGAGGTGGACAACGTCATCGTCTGCGCCGGCCAGGTGCCCGCCCGGGAGCTGGCCGACGACCTGCTGCCCCACGGGGTGGCCGTGCACCTCATCGGCGGCGCGGACGAAGCCGCCGAGCTGGACGCCAAGCGCGCCATCGACCAGGGCGTGCGGCTGGCCGCAGCGCTGTAGGTCGGCCCTCCGGGACCGCGCCCGCCGATCGCGCCCCACCCCCCCAAAAGGAAGCGGGCGCTCCCCCCCGCAAGGGAACGCCCGCTTCGCTTCGGGGCCGTGACCGCGGACCTGCGGCGCGGCCTCCTGGGCGCGTTCTACCGGGTGGCGAGCGCGTCCATCATCGTGCGATCCAGGGGGGACAACCGGGCCTGCTGCACGAAGAGGTTGAGGGAGCCGACCACGTCGCGCACGGTCACCACCACGAAGGTGTCGTCGTCGGCGGTGGGCATCCAGGCGGCGTCGTTGGTGCCGTTGCCCTGCACGAAGCCCAGCAGCTGCTTGCCGCCGGCCCGGCCGGGGGTGGTGGCGTAGACCGCGACGTGCCAGGCCGACTCCTGCGTGGCCACGTCCCAGGAGCAGGGGCCCGACTGGCTCTGCGCCGGGGTGATCTTCAGGGAGTCGGTGGGGGCCAGCGTGTAGTTGTGCACCTCGTCCATGCCGTCCACGCAGTGGGCGGAGACCAGCTCCATCTGCACCGACGAGGTCAGGCCGTCGTTCTGGAGGGTGACCCGCTCGCCGGCGGTGGCGGCGGCGGGCAGGGCGAGCAGGGCGAGGGCGGCGAAGAGGGCGGGGCGGGGGGTCATGGCGGCTCCTGGTTGCGGGGTCGCATCCAGTTACTGCAGCCGCTGTGCCAGGTTCAAATCGCCGAATTCAGGGTGTTCTGGCCGATCTGCGGTGTCCGATCGGCTGGACCGAGGTGTCCGCGGACGCCCGCGGACAGGGGCGAAGCCGGGGCGAAAGTCGTCCGACGGGGGCGCGACAAGGTCGGTCGCTAGAAGACGACGCCCGCGCCGATCACCGCGCCCACGCTCAGGTCCGTGGCCTCGGCCACCGCGTCGCCGCGCTCCACCAGCAGGCTGCTGCGGCGCAGGTCGAAGCCCACGCGGATCTGCAGGGGCTCCACCGGCCGGATGCCCACCGCCGCGGAGACAGAGACCTCCCCGATGCCCCCCAAGCCGCCCAACACGCCGGCCACGCCGCCGCGCACGTCGATCCCCACCACCCGGCCGGGCTGGATGCGCACGCCGACCCCGGCCCCCAATTGGGAAGCCGGCAGCTGGTAGGAGGTGGCCGACGAGGCGGACAGGCTCTCGTAGATCACCCAGGTCCGCAGGCCGTAGCCCACGTCGGCCAGGACGTGCAGCTTGGTCAGGCCCTTCAGCAGCGGGATCCGCACGACGGCGCCCACATCCAGGCGGTGGCCCGGGGACTCGCCGCGCTCGACCTCGTGGTGGGAGACGGGCTCGCCCGCGGCCAGGTCGTAGCGGATCCGGGGACCCACCAGCCAGCCGCCGGGAAAGTACTCGCCCTGGACGCTCAGGCCGCCGGTGGCGCCCTCGCCGCTGAAGCCCCAGAAGCCCGGCCGGGACTCGCCGGTCGCGCTGCAGCCCACCCCCGCGTCGCAGGGGGTCTGGCCGTAGCCGCGCCCGCCGATCACCCCGCCGGCCACCACGAAGCCGTCGCCGAAGGCCCCGTAGTCCTTGCCCGTCTTCACCGTGGCCGTGGCCTTCACCGTCTTGCTGCCGCCGGTGAGCTTCTCCTTGAGGCGGCCGGCCAGGTCGACGGCCTCGGGGGCCTGGTTGAGGTTGGCAGTGAGGTCCAGGTAGGTCTGCAGCCAGGACTCGGCGCGGCGAAGCTCGCCCTTGCCCTCGTAGGCCAGCGCCTTGATGACCATGGCCGTGTACAGCGCCGGGTTCAGCCGCAGGGCGGAGTCGGCGGAGCCGATGGCCTTGTCCCACTCCTCGGCCTTCAGCTCCTCCCAGGCGAAGTTGATCTGGCGCTGCGCCTCCTGCTCCAGCGCCCCCTGGGCCGCCGCCGGGGCCGGGGTCAGGACGGGCAGCCCCAGGGCCAGGACCAGGGCCAGCATCAGGCCCGCGCGGCCACCCTCCCGGCGTCGCCGCAGGCCGAGCAGGCCCAGGAGGGACAGGCCGAAGAGCCAGCTCCCCCCGCCGCCCGCCACGTCCGTGCGGCAGTCAGCGCAGCCGCCGGCGATGCTGGGCGGGTTGTCGTCCGCGCCGGGGGTGAAGTCCAGGGGCGGGTCGACCGAGTCGTCGTCGTCGGCCGAGTCGTCGTCGTCGGCGCTGTCGTCGTCGTCGG
>CALCXL010000437.1 GCA_937907595.1 uncultured Pseudomonadota bacterium | reverse complement strand
GCAGCACGTAACGGCCCGCGGGCAGGTCCTGGATCACGCCCCGGTAGGCGGTGCCCAGACCCTGCTCCCGCCGGCGCAGGCCCGGCAGGTAGGCGCGGCCCTCCTCCAGGTTGAGCAGGCCCATGTGCAGGCTGGAGGAGGCGGGGCTGGCGCTGCTGACGGCCCGAAGGGTGGCGTCGTCGACGAATCCGCCGGCCAGATCGAAGGGCTCGCTCACCCAGACGTTCTGGGGCGAGTCCACGGCCAGGAAGGCCTGGTCCAGCACCGTGACCGGAGGCAAGAGCACCGCCTTGGCCAGCCAGAGCATCAGCACGACGGCCGCCAGCGCGATCAGGGCGTTGCGGTGAAAGGCCTTGGCCGCGTCCAGCCCGTAGGGGTTGGGCTGGTGGGGCGCGATGCCGGAAGGCGGCATGCCGCGCACCCCGAAGGCCTGCCAGATCACCTCGGCGGGCTGGTACACGCCGTGGGACCAGCTGACCTCGCCCTTGACCCGCTCGTAGGAGAGCATGTGCGGGGGCGCGACGTAGTCCCGGGTGGCGGCGGCGTCCCCGGTGGCGATGGCCCAGTAGAATTCGCCGAGCACGGAGTCCACGCGGGAGACGCCCGAGCTGAAGACCTGCAGCGACGCGTCCTGCCACTTCGCCCAGCGGGCGGCGGCCGCCGGCCAGCGCTGGAGCTTGCGGACGAAGGACCAGTGCCCGTCGCCGTCCTCCACCAGCCAGGCCCAGCCGCGGTAGGGGTTCCACAGGCCGTACTCGGTCCAGGGCCAGTCCTGCCCGTCGGCCCTCACCGAGCGGACCATGGCGCCCAGGACCTGCCACCGCACGCCGTGCAGGGTGCCCATGCTGCCCAGGGGCAGGGTGGGCTCGAAGGGCACCCGGCTGCGCGCCTCCAGCACCGCCAGGGCCATGCCGCCGCCGGACTCCGACGTGCTGAGCTCGCTGCCGCAGTAGCTGCAGCCCAGGCGGGCGGTGCCGCCGGGGGCCCGGAGCTCCAGGGGGGCGCGGCAGCTGGGGCAGTTCAGGGTGGTGGTGGCCGTGATCGTGGGGCCGTCGAAGTGGACCAGGGCCTCGTCGTCCCAGCCCGAGAAGGGGCGCAGGCCCTCCATCTCCAGGTCCGTCAGCTCGACGTGGGCGCCGACCCACAGCAGGGTCGTGCCCTGGCCGTCCTTGTCCAGGGTGGCCACCTTGCCATCGGCCTGCATGTCGCAGTAGCGGCTGCCCTCGTTGGGCGCCAGCGCGAAGGGCAGCTCACCCTCGGCCGCCGGGACCTGCGCCGTGCCCGACTCCATGACCCGCCAGGTGGTGTCGCCGATGGTGACCTTGCTGCCGGCCGGCAGGCCCGCCGGGTCCGGAAGGGCCGCGCCGCGCGGATCGTGCGCGAAGAGCTGGAACTCGCCGTTGCCGTCCGCCAGCCAGCCGTAGCTGCCGTCGCTCCAGGCCAGGAAGAACTCGTTCCAGCGCACACCCTCGCGGCCCTTGCGCAGCACGCCGATCAGCTCGAAGGAGCGGCCGCCCTGCCTGCCACGGCAACCCAACTGCAGGGGCGAGAGCTCGCGTGCGAGGGGGGCCACCTTGCCCAGATCGACGGGGCTCTGGTCCGTGCGCAAGACGCAGGAGCGGCAGCTGTCGCAGACCACCGTGAGGGCGGCGGCGCTGCGAAAGGTGACGGCGGAGCCGCAGGATGGACAGGATGCCGTGATCACGGGGCCGGACTCTACCGCGACGGCGCCGGCAGGGCACCCCCGAGAGGCCGGCTGAGCTGGGCGTTCGGCGAAGGGACCCCCGCACAGGGGTGGCGCGGGCGGCCCGGCGGCCGCAAGCTCCGGGGGCAACCCGTGCCGGTAGCGCATCTCGAACAGCCGGTCGT
>CALCXL010000436.1 GCA_937907595.1 uncultured Pseudomonadota bacterium | reverse complement strand
TCACGGCGACCTCCACCCCCAGCGTAGCAAGGTCGGGGTGGCCGCGGCGTCACCAGATCGTCACAGCAAGGCCCCCCTCCAGCGGTCATACTCCGCGGCCCAACCCCCGGAGACCCCATGGACGAGCCCACGATCGAACTCATCGAGACCAGCTTCCAGGCCCTCGCCCCCCGCGGCGACGAGCTTGTGGCGGCCTTCTACGACACGCTCTTTGCCCAGCACCCCGCCGTGCGGCCGATGTTCTCCGACGACATCACCGCCCAGCGGGGCGCGTTGCTCGGCGCCCTGGTGGTGACCGTCAACAACCTGCGCAAGCCCGACGTCCTCCTGCCGACCCTGCGCGAGCTGGGCGCCCGGCACGCGGGCTACGGGGTGCAGGCCGCCCACTACGACGTGGTCCGGGACACGCTGCTGTCTGTGATGGCCGAGCTGGCCGGGGACCTGTGGAGCGCCGATCTGGCCGCCGCCTGGACCTCCGCGCTGGACGTGGTCGGCGCCACGATGCTCGAGGGGGCGGCGCAGGGGTGATCCCGCCGGTCGCCCCCACCCCCCGACCGCGCCGATCCGCGCCGCCCGCTTTGCGTAGGATGACGTCGAGGCGGCGGCTGCTCGGTGGAGGGCACCGGGGGAGTCGGCCGCGCCGCCGCGGGGCATGGGACCACCCCGCGGCCGTCCGCACGCCGGCCCGGAAGCGAGCGCGATGAGCGATCGAGGCACCGTGCTGCTGGTGGGCGACTCCAAGCGGCTCAGCGCGCAGCTCCAGCAGGTCCTGGAGAAGCGGGGCTTCGCCGTGCACCGCCGCCCCACCGCCGCCCTCGCCCTGGAGTTCCTGGCCGAGCACGACGTCGACGTGGTCGCCGCGGAGCTGGAGCTGCCGGATCTGCCGGCCCTGGAGCTCTGCCGGCGCGTGCGCGACGCCTTCCCCGACGTGCCGCCCCTGGTGCTCACCGATCGGCCCACGCTGGACACGTCGGTGGCGGCGCTGAGGGCGGGCGCCTACGACTACCTCATCTGGCCCCTGCCGATGGAAGCGCTCGCCATCTCCCTGGACCGCGCGATCCAGCACCATCGCCTGCGCACGGAGATCAAGCGGCTGCGCCGTCGCCTGGCCGTGCGCCGCAGCCACGCCGAGATCATCGGCGAGAGCCCCGCCATGCGCTCCCTGTTCGACACCCTGGACCGGCTGAGCGGCTCCCGCGCCCCGGTCCTGGTGACGGGGGAGACCGGCACGGGCAAGGAGCTGGTGGCCCGGGCGCTGCACCGGGGCGGCCCGCGGCCCGAGGGCCCCTTCATCGCCGTCAACTGCGCCTCCATCCCCGACTCGCTGCTGGAGAGCGAGCTGTTCGGGCACGCCCGCGGCGCCTTCACGGACGCCCGATCGGCGCGCAAGGGGCTGTTCCTGCAGGCCGACGGCGGCACGCTCTTCCTGGACGAGGTCGGCGAGCTCCCCCTGACGGTGCAGGCGAAGCTGCTGCGGGCGCTGCAGGACCGCCGCGTGAGGCCTGTCGGCGCCGACGAGGAGGTGGGCTTCGACGCCCGGCTGGTGGCCGCCACCAACCGCGACCTGGACGCGATGGTGGAGGAGGGGCGGTTTCGTCGGGACCTGTACTACCGCCTCAACGTCATCCACCTGGACCTGCCCCCCCTGCGGGCCCGCGGCGGCGACGTGCTGCTGCTGGCCCACTGCTTCCTGCAGCGCGCCTGCGAGCACTCCGCCAAGGAGGTGGAGGGCTTCACGGAGGCCGCGGCGCGCAAGCTGCTGGAGTACCAGTGGCCCGGGAACATCCGGGAGCTTGAGAACTGCATCGAGCGGGCGGTGGCCTTCGCGCGGGGCGACGAGATCGAGGCGGACGACCTGCCCGATCGCGTGCGGAGCTACCGCCCGTCGCACGTCCTGGTGGCGGCGGAGAACCCCCAGGAGCTGGTGACCCTGCGCACCCTGGAGGAGCGGTACCTGCGCCGGGTCCTGGCCGCGGTCGGGGGGAACAAGACCGCCGCGGCCCGGATCCTGGGCGTGGAGCGCAAGACGCTGTACCGCAAGCTGCAGCGCTACGGCATGGAGCCTGCGGACTGATCTCTCCACCTTCGGCCGGCGGCGATCTCAGTCGGCCATGATCTCGTCGCAGAGGGCCGGGTCGGGGTTCAGCGAGCGGAACAGACGACGGCGGAAGCGGCCCTTGCTGTTGATGAGCTGCACGCACATCTGGTCCACCGCGCGCACCGACAGCACGGTCTGCACGTAGCCCTCGATCAGCTCGTCCAGGCCCAGGCCCAGGCGGTTGAACTCGCGGCTGTCGGCCAGCAGCAGCCGGCTGGTGTCGCTGCTCCAGGTGCCATCGTCCTCCTTCACGCTCAGGTTCGTGCCCAGCTGGGCCCAGGACTGGCCAGGCTCGGGGCGCTCGGCGCTGAGCGGGGTGTGGGCGCGGCGCGCGTAGATCGCCACCGGGTAGAAGCCCTCGGGGCGCACTCCAACCATGAGCCGCAGGTCGGCGACGTGGATGCGGTTCTCCTTATCGGGCACGGTGCCGACGTGGTAGAGCCGCCCGTCGCGCCCCCGGCTGGACCAGCCCGCGTTGCCGATGAGCGCCTGCACGATGAAGCGGTCGTAGCGGTACTCCCCCTCCATGAAGGCCTCGAGCTCCTCCGGGGAGGTGATGGTGTAGACCCCCTGGCCCGCGTTGGAGTAGGGCACCTTGATGACCGCGCAGCCGCCCATGCGGGTGACCCACAGCGGCACCTCGTTCTTGGAGACGTCCCAGATGGTCTCCGGCGTGCGCACCTGCAGGCCGGTGCCGCGCAGGTCGGCGTTGTAGAGGTCGTAGGCCTTGGCCGCCAACATCTTGTTGCGCCCGCCGGCCAGGCAGGTCAGCACCGGGTTGAGGAAGGCGGTGCGCGTGATCGCGGGGATGCGGTTCCAGGGCCGCTGGGTGACGTAGCGGAAGGCCGCGCGAATGGGCAGCCACTCGCCGTCGGGGCTGCGGATCTCCAGCACCCCGCCGGGTGTGAAGCGGCTGCAGGGATCCGGGTCCCCGTCGAAGCAGGGCACCAGCCACACCGTCTCCCCCGCCGCCTCCGCCATGGCCGAGGCGTAGCCGGTCACCTCCATCTCGTTCTTGTCGAAGAGCACCGCCAGCCCGCCGGCCGGCAGCGCGCGCCGTCGCAGCAGCGGCAGGAAGGTCTGAACGATGAGCTCCTTGTAGCCCGCCTGCTCCTGGTCCTCGTCCCGCCGCGGCATGGACTTCTGGCCCGACGGGCTGCTGTTCGTCTCCACCACGACCATGCGGCGCTGGCCCTGCTCGGTGGTGGCGTGCAGGAGGTCGCAGCCCGCCCAGCGAAAGTGCCGGGTGGGGCGGGTGAGCGCCCCCTCCACCGCCTCCCGCGCGACCTCCGGGTGCAGGTGGACGTAGCGCTCGATGATCCGCGCGTTGCCCAGCGCCAGGAACGAGCGGACCAGCGGGTGGATGTGAGCGTTCACCACCTTGGGGTAGTAGTGATTCTCCGGCGCGAAGGGCTGCGCTGGCCGCACGGTGGTGTCGTAGTTCATGGGGTGCCCCGGGCGCGGAGTGCGCCGGTCCGGGTGTTAGCAGGCCCCGTGCCAGCCCACCACCCAGCGCGCGGACTGCGCAGACCGGACGGAATCGAGGGCCGGCGTCCCAGGGGTGGGTGTGTCCAGTCGACCCGCGACGTGTCCGATCGACTCACTTGTGGGTCGCCTTGCCCCCCCCCCCTCGCTTCCTGGAGGCAGCGAGGACCGTCCGCCGAATTGGCACGGAGCCTGCTTCGGCGAACGGTGACGGCACGCTGCCGATCGACTGGAGGCAACAATGCGCATCAAGGCCAAGACCCGCGTCGCGAACCTGCTGGACGCCTACCCCGAAGTTGAGACCCTGCTCAAGTGGTACGACATCGAGCTCGACGACGAAGAACTCGTCATGAGCCTCGCTGAGCTCTGCGACAACTACGAGCTCGATCTGGACGACCTCCTCGTGGAGATCGACGCCGCCATCGAGGACGACGAGGACGACGAGGACGACGACGACGACGAAGAGTCCATGGACGGCTTCTGGAACGCCGCGGACGACGACGCAGACGACGACGACCTGGACGACGACCTGGGTGACGACGACGAGCTGGACGACGACGACGACCTGGACGGCGACTTCGACGACGTCCTGGGCGGGCCGGAGGACTTCGACGCGTCGGAGCCCGCCAACGAGCCGCGCCGCCGCGCCGCAGCGCGCTCCGATCGCTGACACACTGAGAGCTTGTGAGGTGGCCGGGGAGCGGGAGGGGCTGTTCCTTTCCGCTCCCCCGGCCCCCCCCCCCCCTCCCCCCCCCCCCCCCCCCCCAAGCTCCGCCCCCCCCCCCCCCCCCTCCATTCCCCGGACCCCCTCCCCATGAAGCTCGAGCCCCCGACCCGCGTGAGCGCCCTGGACCTTTCCTCCCTGGAAGGTGGACGCGTCCATCGCCTGGCCCTTGAGGTGAGCGAGGACGGCCTGGGGAACGCGGTCTGCCTGCCGCTGCTCGTGGCCCGAGGCGCTCGCCCGGGGCCCGTCTTCGGCCTCACCGCGGCGCTGCACGGCAACGAGCTCAACGGCATCCCGGTGCTCCACCGGCTGTTCGCCCAGCTCGACGTCACGAAGCTGCGCGGGACCGTGGTGGGGGCGCTGGTGGTCA